>SOJN01000076.1 GCA_004376575.1 candidate division TA06 bacterium
TTCTTGCCAACAGCAGAAGCCATTGTTGCACCTCCTTTCTATGATGCTCCGGTTAAAGGTGATTAGCGGCAGCAAATCCAGCAAGGTTGATGTTCCTTTTTCTTTCGGCATCAGGCAGGCCGGGGCTTGCCCGTGTCCTCGTTAAGATCAAAGTATCTA
This sequence comes from candidate division TA06 bacterium, assembly GCA_004376575.1. Taxonomy (NCBI): domain Bacteria; species candidate division TA06 bacterium. The sequence goes on from SOJN01000076.1 coordinate 160, forward strand.
TATTCGCTCCCAAATTCAGCGCTGACCTTCTCAAACAGTTTCCTGATGTTCTCATCAAATGTGAAACATATGATTTGCCAGCCATTACGGGCAAGCTCTACCACTCTGTTGACAAGCAAAGGACGCCTTTTATAGTCTGAGTGCAAGAAGGCGTCGTCAAGAACCAAGAACAGTCCGTCCTTCTTAAACCACCTCACCGCAAAACCTATTCGGAGTGCCAAAAATACCTGTTCCTTAGCCCCATCGCTAATCTCAGAGAGAGGAAAGCTAGAGTACGGATCAGAGACAATCATACTGTCGCCTTCAAGAAAAATATTGTCGTAGTGCTTAGTGACCTCACGAAGCGTCTTCTTTATGTCATCTGATTCCAGTGCAGACTTGACTTCTTCATCCTCAACCTCGTTAAGTTCTTCAAGGGTCTCGAAAACGAATCTCTTGCCGATTATCTGTGCCGTAATGTCTCTATATTCCTTCAGAGTTTGGTCACGCCTTTCTGCCAGTTTTGCGATGAGCTCATGCCAATCTGTAGAAATATCACTGTCTGTGGCGTCACAGATGCCCTGCTTAATGGTGTCAAGTGCATCCTCTGTTCTTGAGATTTCACCCTCTACCTTACTCAACCCGGCTTCAATTCTTCCAAACTCCTCTTCATCGAACTCGACCTCTGCCTTTTCTTTCACATATTGTGTTGGATCCACACGCAGTTCCGCCAGTTTGACCCCGTTCTTGTGGATTCGGTCTTCCAGTTCCTTTTTCTCTTGCTTCTTCTTCTCCAGCTCCTCTTTCCAATCCTCCGAAGGGATTTCTTCCCCGATGAATTCTGATATGTCCTCTAATGTTCTGATTTTTGAATCGCTAAGATCACGTTTCTTGCTGCTCAGTTGGTCCGCCAGTAACTTCTTCAGGTCGTAATCTTGCTTCATGGCCTGCAACTTCTCTTTCATGAGGGCTAGGTCGGTCAGTCCTTCGTTGAACCGCCTCTCATATTCTTTTTGTAGCCTTGCCCTTTCTTGCCCTTTGCTTGCATCACGAAGGTATTGGTCGTACATCCTCTTGTAAACCCAGCCTATCAACACCAAGGTGGCTAAGGCTATTAGTGCTACAACAGGTATGCGTAGAGCAGTAAATAGTGCACATATGATGGTCATTACTAGTACCGATGAAGGATACAGAAAACCGGGCTTGGAAGTAACCATACCTAAGTTGTATTGTTCATACTCGTCTATCGCATTTTCAAGCCACTCATAATCCTTGGTGTTCTTTTTGAGGTCCGCCAGTTCATCTTTCTTCTCGCTATATTCGCCTCTTCCTTTGTTATAGTCGCGTACACTGTCCAAAAGCTTTTGCAATTTCGCCTCATCGATGTCATCCGATTCGCCTTGGAGATCCTCAATTGTCTTCCAAATGTCATACGCAAGGTGGCACTTGGCTCTGGAAAGAAGCTCGAACTGGGCTTCTAGCACCTGTTTTTTGATCTCCAGCGTCTTTCGGTGCCCTCCCAAGTAGTGGCTTTCTATCTTGTCAAACAGCCCGTTGATTCGTCTAAGGTCATTCTCCAGGGCTTTCCTTGTTTTGATCTCTCCCCTGTTGCCACCAGAAATTTCATAGCCGCGAACCTCTGATTGTCTAATGGTTTTAGAGATATTCTCTTGTATTCTCTCGAGGATTTCTCTGTGCGATAGAAACCTTCTCAATATAAGCTTGTCAGTCTCTTCGGCTTCACTCAGCTCAACATCGGTGCTCCTCATGACGAGCAGTTTTGAGAAATCTGGAGGTAGCCCGACGTATTTCTCAATGAGAAAATCCTCAAGCTTCTTCGAACTAGTAGGTGAGAACTCGGTGACATCGTCATCTATTCCTTCGATCCTTACTCTGCCGCTCCCTATCGTCTTCCGCAGCTTCCAAGCTGCACTTTTGAAAAGTGACCGAACAAGAAACTCGACCAAGTAGCTCTTACCCTTTTCATTCTCGCCAAATATGAGGTTAACTAACCCCATTTCCCAACGTATTTCCTGGATTGGTCCCAGGTTCTGTACGTTGATATCTGTAATCTTTGCTCGCATACTCTATTTGCCTATGCTGTATATTGTTTCAAGTGCGTGGAATATTATGTCGTCTACAGCAGGTTCCTCGTCACTCCCTGTCCAGTCTTCTTGACTGATCTTCTCACATACCCTTCTTCCAATCTCTGAAAGCTCGTAATTGTCGGAGGCATATACTTCAGAAACATCTGCACCTTCGTTGTCGTAAAACGAGAAATCACCAAATTCGCGCTTGAGAACCTTTTTGAGTTCTCTTATGTTTGAACAATAACCCCTGACCTTGACACGAATCCAGACTTTTGACCGCTCTTCTGGTCTAACAGACCATCTATCCTTTATCGTCTGGATCTGCTTCTCCAAGTATTCCTTTTCGTTTTCCACCGGGAAGACAGCTATTGTCTCAGAGAAGTAGATAACCTGCGAATCTGCAGGTACCGTCTGTAATTCGAGGGTTTTGGTATCGAGTATGAAATATCGTCGCCTGCCCGTTTCAGTTATGTCCAGACCACATGGGGAGCCGACGTAATGTACATGAGAACTGAGATCGTCCAGAGGTTTGTGAATATGCGCCAGCAAGGTCAAAGCTGGGCCGTAATCTTCAACATCTTTTCTGCTCAGGGGCATATATGTACCGGGCTCGGACGGATTTGGTGCACGAATGCTGCCGAACCAGTCTCCGTGTCCGGCTAGTATCCAGTTGCCACGTTGCAGTTGCTCGTTGAATGTAGCTATTTCTTCACCCATTGTTTTGTCTGACTTGTATGGCAGAAGGAGAATTGGAAAACCTGAGTCCCCAAATCTGACAATCTCAGGCTGGACATAAACCCTAACATTACTCCCCGATAAAACCTTTTCGCTGACTGCAGGGTCATGATTTCCTGGAATGATGTGGAACTCAATAGCAGGATATTGGGAGGTGAGTTTGTCGAACTCAAAATAGCTTTGGTAGTCGCTGTCGAAGAGATCACCTATGATGAGAAGTGTGTTAACGCCTTTCTGGGTGATTTGCCTGAGAATATTCTCAAGCGTTTTCCATCGCTCAGGGTGTTTGCCTTTCTCGGTCAAATGAATATCGCCAGTTATTGCAACCTTCATGCTTTCTCCTTAGGAAGTCATGTAGTTCGCCTCAAGGATGTACAAACAGTACTCCTCGATCGCGTTGGATTTCCTATTTGGTATTCGGAAAAACTTATGTGACAGGAATATGTTTCTCGATGTCTGATCCAACGACACTCCTTGTAAGAAACGATCTTGTCCAAGATTCTAACCCGCCCTTGTCTTACTGTAGGTGAACCCTATCCGAAAAGAGTCACAATGTCAAGCATCTCTGGCGCACCGAAATATACCACTAGTCCACACACCTTGCATTTCACCTTTTCGAAAAGGTGAAACAGGTACAACCTACAACCAAATTAATCACTCACTTGACCCGTTTTTTGTATCTCTTGGCCAACTTTTGGACATCTTCTGCGATGGATTGGCGGAGTTCTTTGGGTTCGAGGGCCTCTGCCTCCTGACCCCACTGCAAGATCCACCGTTTCACCTCATAAAGCGCGGGGGCTGGAAAAGATAATGAGAGGCTCCCGTCTTTGTGCTTCTTTATCTTCT
>SOJN01000077.1 GCA_004376575.1 candidate division TA06 bacterium
AACCACGAGATTACACAAGATTTACACAGATTCAAACGACATCCTCATGGCTGAACCCCGACCAGAAAAACAATCTTGTGATAATCTGTGTAAATCTGTGGTTATAGAGGTTCAACACGGACCCCTTGAAACCACGAGATTACACAAGATTTACACAGATTCAAACCACATCCTCATGGCTGAACCCCGACCAGAAAAATAATCTTGTGATAATCTGTGCTAATCTGTGGTTCCAGGGGTTTGGGATTCCAGAGGCTGATGGCTGTTTTTCAGAACGACATCTTCAGGCGGAGGAAGAGCATCTGGCCTAGGTCGCCGAACTCGGTCCTTTCGTCGCCGCCAAAGATCAGGGCTATTGCTGTAAAATCCAAATCTGTAGCGAGTGACTGGTCAATCGAGGGGCCGATGTACCAGGAACGATCATGTGGATTCAGGATGCCGGAAATACTGCCGCGGATGAGGGGTGTGATGTTGAGAGCCACCTGACCGAAAAGAGAGGTTCTAGCGGGTGTCAATTCACCTTCTGCAATAGCTGTGGCCCAATGCAAGCCGCCAGCAGGACCGGTCGTCCCGCGCTGATTAAAGAGTACTTCTCCAAGCAGGTAAAACGAGTTCGGAAAGGTATAGTCACCTGAAACTCCCGCCACAAGGTAGGGTTCAGGAATGTGTGAATCCTCATCAGGGTACGTGTATAGCGCCTCTCCGCGAAATCCGCCGCCTCGAATCTGTCCTGCCCAAGCTGTGCCAACCACCGTGCCCCTCCCTCTGCGTCCACCAAGAAAGTGAAGATCGTAGCGCCACCTGTTGATCTTGACCAGGGCCGCTGTAACGCTCTTCTCGAACTCTTCAACCGGAGCTGCCGCGACCTCAACCTTTGAACTGGGACCAGTGTAGTACTGAAACCGCAACCCATCTGTCCCGGGTCTTTCCTCGTTATCGAAGTCAAGGGGAGAATAGGGATTGAACAGGTCAATCGGGTTCCACGCCAGATTAGTTCCCCAGGCAATCCGCTGCCTGCCAGCAGTCACCTGAATCTGGCCAGCATACCAGTCTACCCAGGCCCGATCTATTGTGGTCATGAGAGTCACGTCTTCCTGGTCTATTGGGGTCCACGACCAGTCGAAATATCGAGCTTGGCCAAACTCCGGCACGCCTTCTGCAACGGGCTCAATGCCATCCATTGCTTCATTCTCAATAAGGAGAGCAGCAAGCCATGTCTTCACCTCCAGCGCGCCCGTGAGAGTATAGGTTGGATACCACCTCAGGTTCTGTCTTGCGTGAATAGTGTTGCTCAGCCGCAACCCCGGCTCGACGAGGTGGGGGTCCGTTCTGTGCAAACCCACGAGATCCTTCACATATCCGCGTAGGGTGTATTCATCCCATGAAGCGAAGGCGCGAAAGGAAGCGAGTAGCAGTAAAGAAGCAACCAGGAAAAAGACTCTTCTATTCAGCCTTTGACATTCTCTCATCAGAGAATACTTCTCCGTCTCTCAGTGTCACCACTCTTCTTGCCCGTTCGACCACACGGGCGTCATGTGTCGAGAATATGAAAGTCATATTTCTGGTACGATTCATCTCCTCCATTATGTCGAGCAAATTGCCAGCTGAGGTACTGTCCAGATTTGCGGTCGGTTCATCCGCAAGCACAAACGATGGAAAAGAGGCGAGTGCGCGAGCGACTGCGACCCTTTGCTGCTGGCCACCAGAGAGCTCCCAAGGTCTTCGGTCGATGAACTCGCTCAACCCAACATCTTTTAGTAACTCAACAGCCCTTTCGGTCCGCTCTTTCCTAGGTTTCCCTTGCAGGAGCATTATGAATTCGACATTCTCCTTTGCCGTAAGCACCGGGATTAGATTAAATGCCTGAAACACAAAACCGATGTGATTCAACCGGAATTCTATGAGCGCGTTCTGTCTCATACCGGTGATATCATGTTCATCGATGAAGACTTTGCCTGATGTCGGGCCATCGAGCCCGCCAATTATGTTCATCAGAGTCGTCTTACCTGAACCTGATGGCCCCACGATAGCTGTGAACTCTCCCGGTTCAATGCCAAGATCGACCCCATTCAACGCCCTTACCGGGACTCTGTGTTCGTCGTATATTTTTGTTATCTTCTCAGTCACTATTACGGGCATCGTGCACCTCGCTTCCTGCAATCATTAGTAGGTTCTTATAGCTTTTACTGGATTTATCTTTACCGCCTTGATTGCCGGATAGATGGCAGACAATACTGCAACAACTATGACCAGGAGTAAAAGCTTGGGATACTCAGCCAAGGCCATCTGTGGGTACAATATCTCGCTTGCACCAAAACTGGCCAATCCTTTGGAAACGATCGATAGATCAATACCTGTTCGGCCCAAATATGCTATAGACGCCGCTCCCAGCCCCATGCCGATAATCCCACCTGAAATGGCAAGAAGAACGGTCTCGAGTACTATCATAGCGAAAATTCTTCCATGCTTCATACCAACAGCCATCAAGACACCCAGTTCACGCACACGCTCGAGCACAGCCATAAGCATGATATTGACTATCCCGAAGGCGAGCGAAAGAAGAATGATTATCATGAATATGTATAGATACTGACTCATCGCCTCCTTGGTATATTCCAGTTCAGGTGCCAACTCGCCCCATGTCAATACCTCCAATTGGGGAGACAACCTTTCGAGCTTCCCAGCAAAATCGGGAATACCTTCTGAATCCCGTGCCATTATCGCTATTTCGTGAATCCGACCGCCAAGTCCAAGAATCCTATCGATGTCTGCCTTCTTGACGAACACGGCGCTTCCATCGAAGACCGACGATGGGGTTTTGTATATCCCCACGACGCGGAAAGCCCCCGCTGTGATATCTCCGTCGAGCGCCTGTGCGGTCAACACGATCTTAGCACCTAACTTAGTCTTAAGCTTCTCTGCCAGTTTGGCGCCGATGACCGCGGGGTTCTGCTTGTCGGTTTCAAAATAGGTCCCGTGGGTGAGCATCTCGTGGATCCTTGTGACGCTGTGCTCATCTTCCGGCACAACCCCATGAATCATGACGCCAGTTCCTGTAACTGGAGACGCGGCCATTGCCGTTACCTTCACTCGGCCGACGGCTGCTTCGACCTCCTGCATCTGGCGAATCTTTCCGAGCAACTCACTGCCGGAAGGAATGGTCTTATTGATCTCCTTGTCAGCATAGAATCCCTTTTTGAAAAGCTGTACGTGCGAGAGGCGAGTTTCTATGGCTGATTCAATCATCTGCTCACCCATGCCCAGGTTGAGCGACATGTACAACAACCCACCCCACAACCCGAAGGCTACGGCGCAGATGATCACACTGCTGCGCTTCTTATTACGCCAGGCATTCCTCCACGCAATTGACCAGAGCGTGTTTGCCTCCCTTCTATCCGGTCTTCAGAGCGTTCACTGGTCTCAGCCTGAGGGTTCGGACCATGGGGTAGATTGTGGCAAGGATTGCGACAACGAACACCGCCAATGCCTGAACACAGAAGATCATTGGATCCAGCGAAAAGGGCATGATGGGTTCATAGCCATAACTCAACATAACCTCTTTCATCCTCCCACTAAACACAATAGGATGGTAATACATGTAAACCAACAGTGGAATACCAAGCGCTATTCCTGTGGCAACGGCTATAAGCGAGAGCATTGTACTTTCGAGGAAGAGAATGAAAGACAGCTGCATTCGCTTCAAGCCAATGGCGATGAGCATACCAAACTCGCGTGTCCGCTCCAGGGTCATCATCAATACGGTTCCCAGAATACCAAAGCCGATGATCATGTATATGATCCACAGCATGATTATCCCACCAGCATTGTCAGCTTCTATCATCTGGACCAGCTCTGGCAGCATTTCATCCCACGACATCACCTCATATGCTTCATCGAATCTTTTCTTCAGTTCGGACACTACCGCCGAGAGATGTTTCTGATTGTCTATCATTATTGCAATGGCAGTCACCCTGCCGTAAGCCCCATACAGGAACTGCGTTTCCTTAAGAGACAGATAACTCATGGTTGAATTCAGGTCTGGAGAAGGGAAAGTAACAATTCCTGTTACCGGGTATTTTCCTGCGGCTGTCACCCCATGATACCCCTGACCTAGAAGTACGACAGTATCCCCAGTGCCGACACCCAGCCGCTTTGCCATTCCCTCGGCCAGCAGTATTCCGGGATCATCCGCTGTCAGGTACTCGCCTTCGGTGACCTTTCTGCTCAGAGCCGTGATCCGGTCTTCACTCACCGGGTTGATGCCGATGACTATAGCTCCGGCCGTGTGCTCTCCCGAAGATACAAGGGCGAAGGATTCCAGTCTTGGAGTCACTGCGGTCGTGTTCTTCGTTTGTTCAGCTACCCATGCCAGTGAATCAGAGTAGATGAAACTCTCATCTGGCGTCTGCTTCTCCCAGTATCCTGCTGAATGGATCTGTACGTAACCGGTGTAGAAAGAGACCACGTTATCTATCATCTTCGCATACGAGCCAAGCTGCATTGACCGAGTGAAAAGCGCAATAATTACCGCGAACACGATAGACGCTATGGTAATCCAGCTCCTTCTCTTGTTTCTCCAGATATTCCGCCACGCCAATGTTAAGTACATGCCCATCCTCTACCTGATCCTCTTCATGTTTTGCTCAGAGAAGAACGTTTGCGGAATTGGAATGTCAAACTCAACCGAGCGATATTCAAGAATTGTCTTGTGCCCTTCCTCGTCCACAGGAATCATCTCCATAAGAGTCGGAATCACTCTTCCTCCCATGTCTTTGATCTGCGACATCTCGAGTATGTTGATAAGCTCGTCGTCTTCGTCATAAAATTCACCTCTGAGTTGCATGTAGTCTTCTTTGGTGATCCAAATCATCACTTTTCCCCAGACCACAGGAGCTTCCGGTTTCGGCGTCGCTTCTATCACATAGCAATCACGACCATCGATAATCGAATCACCAACAATCTCATGCGTGTAATCATTGACTATTGAGGATTCTCTGACCAGGTCGTCGTTCGTGAAATCAGATCCCATCCAGGACTGCATCATCATGGAAGGCGGTATCTTGATTACACGTTCAACCGAAGGGAGCCAATTCCATATTTCATTCTTCCTCTTTAAGAAAGTCATCCCTTTATCGCGGTCCGGGTAGGTTATCAGTATAAGCGCATAGTCCTCCCCTCTGGACCAGGTCTTCATCCTCACTTCCCGCGACCAATCAGGCCTCACTATTGTCATGGACATCTCGGTTTTCGCCGTCTCACCGCGAAACTTCTTGTCCGCCAGCTCAACAATATCCTTTGCATCCCGTTCTGAGGTTTGACCGACCACGGAAGAGACACATAGAAAGAACACACTCAGTGCCATAAATCCAATCCTTTTCATCGCTTCCCACCCATTCTTGGTAAACCACTCATTGCCGTTCACGAATTGCTCGCGAAATTCCTTCAAAGAAATCCTTGTCCACCACTTCGATGGACCCCTTCGGGGCACCGAGAATTCCTTCTAGAGCCTTCAAATATAAGGTGATTCGCTGTTCCATCACAGCCATGTTCTCAGGTTTGTCCTCCAGTTCCAGGAGCGACTTAACCTGCATCTCGCCCACACTGTTACCCATATGGAGGATAAACATTGCCGCTTCTTCAGGGTCAGCAACGTCGAAGACCCCTTCCTCGACCCCCTGGGCAATGATGTTCGCCAAGGGAGGTGCGACCAGAGCCGTGGTCCTCATATTCATCTTATGTCGAATGATTATGTTCTCATCGCGGTAGAGGATCCGAGCCACTTCTATTAGTACGCCGATATTCGCAAGTTTCCAACGCCAAGAGGCGGCGAAGAATCGGTTGAGCCTCTCGAGGGGCGAAACCGAATCATCCTGCAGCGATGCCGCGATTTGATCAAAACCTTCCTTGGTCATGCGCTCAACCACTGCATTCAGAACTTCCTCTTTCGAAGAGAAGTAGTGGTAGAATGTTCCCTTGGACACCCTGGCCTTGTCGATGATCGCCTGGACAGGAGTCGCGTCGTAGCCGTTTTTGGCAAAGAGCTCCCAAGCAGCCCCGATCAGCAGCACCTTGGTATCCCGGTGGTCTTCCGTCCTTTCTTCCATCATTTGCTCCCGAATTTTCACTCTGGACATACCGACCGTCAGTCTAGACCGACCGTCGGTATATATAACACCGATTCTCCGTTTTGTCAACCCCCCGGACCAAAAAAACCGAGAATAGAAAACGAAATAGTGTCACTTGGCCTGTACTATGGGCCATGTGGCATCCTCGTAAGGAGTAGAGGTCAAATGGCCTGAATATGATTTTCCACCTGACAGCGATGCACCCATCTTGCATATTTGGTTCGTTGGGTATCCAAAATGGCTGCCATTTTGGATAACACACTATCGAAAAATACAAACCTAATGTCGGGCTCGGTGCCCCCTCCTTCGCTCTGGCAAGCTCCGAAGGACACGCTCCGAATACTCGAAGGATCCATGACTTGACACTTTGACAGTTTCTAGCGGCACTGATCTCGCGGTGCGCTCTGGCTCTTCGTAGAGGTATCCTCAGGAGGTATAGGCTCTCAAGGACTGACTCTTTCTAAGATTCGACGTTCGCGAGCGCCTAAAACCCTCTAAAAGGTAATCCCATGGCTATCGCCACGTGGGACGAGTTCCGCAACTGGCTTTTCACTGAAGACGCCAGAATTTTCCTCGGTCAACTGAAAGAACTCTTCCTCGCCCTTCACGTCTAACCTCCTGCGGATTCGGAGTAGCCGCTTGTCCTTCGCACTCGGCTTCGCCAAGCATAAACTCCGCCGAAGGGAGCTTGCGCCTCAATACCCTCGGGACTCAAGGCATATGGCTTGGGGAGTGCCGAGTAGGCCGAGGCGCTCGGCGCCATCGGCAGAAAGAGGAGGAAAAAGGCTTGCATTCTTTGTCTTTATATAATATTGTAGTTAGTGCCAAGAAATGGAACCAAATACAAGAGAATATAAAGGCGGTCTGACCGACAGAGAATCCTTTCTCATCTCTACCCTGGCCCGCCAGGACAAGGCGGTGTTCAGTATCGAGGACGCAAGGGCGGTAATGGGAGAGAACGCCAAGAAAGTGATGCACTCTCTCATTCAGAAGAAGTGGGTCCTGCCTCTTAGGAGAGGTTTGTACGCCATCGTTCCGCTGGATATGGGTGTCAGGGGCGCAGACAGCTTCGCGCTTCACAACTTCGTCATTGGGTCGCTTTTGGTGGACCCCTACTACATTGGTTTCTGGTCTGCGCTCAACTATCACGGGCTATCAAGTCAGATACCCAAGACCACATTCGTAGCCTCCACACAAGCCAAGAAACCAATTGACGTGACCGGCTCCAGATACTACTTCGTGAAGCTCTCCAACAGGAAATTCTTCGGATTCTCTGAGATTGAGATAGACTCAAGGAAAGTGAATATCTCCACAATAGAGAAGACTGTGACAGATTGCCTTGACCATCCAGAGCATAGTGGCGGGATTGATGAGGTGGCCAGGTCCATCTTCTTTTCATACAAGGAGCTGGAAATGGGCACGATAAAAGAACACGCGCTGAAGATGGGGAACATGACGATTCTCAAGAGACTGGGATACATTCTCGATGTCACTGGTTTGCTGGGCTCCTTCAGTCACCTCTTTACAGGGGTCAAGCTCTCCGCTGGATATCCTCCCCTTGACCTTCTGTCGCCCAGAAGAGGCAGATACGATTCGAAATGGGGGCTGATGGTGAACTGCGAGATCGACAAGGAAGGTTGGATGTATTGATTGATAGGAGAGATCTTCTCGAAACAGCCAGGGAGAAGAATCTGCCCATCACGATCATTGAGAAGGATTATGTCCTGGGCTGGCTGTTGTTCGGATTCTCGGGAGTCACCGATCTCGTACTCAAAGGCGGGACCGCTCTTTCGAAGTTCTACTTTCCTCAGATCTGGAGGCTGTCCGAAGACCTGGACTTCGTATTCCTTGGTACCGATTTCAAAAAGGTCGTAACTGTCCTCGACAAAGTATTCGAATCAGTCCACGAGAACAGCGGAATCAATTTCAGGCTAAAGAGCGAGTACTCCAATCCGGAATACCTGCAACTGAAGATACAATACGACGCGGTCATCGGAAAGAACTGGGCCAAGGTGGACGTAACCAGAGAGAAGCCCATTGACCGAGTTGTAGAGAAAGAACTGCAAAGAGTGTATTCAGACTATCCTGGCTTCAGCACAAAACTGGAAACAGTGGAGGAGATTCTTGCGCAAAAACTGAGAGCCATTTTGGAGAGGCAAAAGTGCAGAGACTACTACGATGTCTGGAAGCTCTTGGAGCTGGAAATAGATCTCCAGCACGTCAGGACGTTGTTTGAAAGGAAATGCGAGTTCAAAGACATAGAGTTCGCGGGATCTCACCAATTCTTCCCTGCAGACATCCTTGAGGTTCTTCGACCCTATTGGGAACGCGAACTCGGAAGATTGCTCCAACCGCTGCCCAGTCTGGAAACGGTTGTCTCGGAGTTGAAAAAGAAGCTACAGAGCGTAATGGTATGACTATCTTCCTCAGCTTCCGATTGTCAGTGATGGCGTGTCTGTGTCCCCTGGCTGAGTGCCAGTGACATCGAAACACCGTTGACTCATGCCCCACGATGCCATAGAATTCTTTCTGGGAAGTGACGATTCTGTCGTCTTTGAGGAGAAAAATGCGAAGCCAGCCGTAGTCATTCGAGACGTAGGCTGGTCAAAGTGTCAAGCACCGAGGTTTGTCCCCATGGCTATTTTGCCAAAATGTCAAGCACCGTCCCCAAATCAAAATCAGATGCAAGTGGCGTCTGTTGCCGTGCCAGTCCTTTACGCGATCCGGTCTCTTGATGTCACGCACCAGACCAATGCTCTCAAGCTGCTTGAGTAGACTGTGGACCCTTTCTTCAAGTTCGGGGCCGCGTTCTCGGTTGCGCTTGCTGGTTTTGGGCATTGAATGACGACCTGTCACGGGAAACCGGTGAAGCTCTTAGGGAGCCGCATAACGGCTCGCGCGTCAGCGGCTACAGTCCGCTGAACGCGCTGGTTAGGCTTTCCTTTCTTGTGGTTGAGCCGGATTCTTATCCCGCAAGAAATCCATCCTCATCAGATGATCGCAACCCTCCAGAATCTCGCCGGTGTAAACGAAACCTAGTTTCTGGTAGAAAGAGCCTGCGTCGCCATCATTCTTGAGGTGGCTGGTCACAAGTTCCTTCGCATTCCCTGAAGCCTTGATGCGCTCGACCAGCAACTCGACAGCCCGGAAGCCATACCCCTTACCCTGATGCTTCGCGTCAATCATCAGTCGCCATAGAAAGTATTCACCTTGAGCCGGCGCCTCTGATGTCATGAGAAACCCAACAGGGATTTCGTTCGCGTAAATGGCTCGCATCCATACGGGGTCATCATCGGCAGGATAGTGCCCTTCGGCGATGGAATACCCATTGGAACGTGGATAGACCTTCTTCTGCTCCTCGGTCACGCGAAGCCGGAGGATTGCCTTGATATTCTTGCTCGTGATCTCCTGCAAACTGACCGCTACAATCTCGTTTTTGGCGTTCTCATCTGCCATAGATTCTCCTTCTTGATGCCTAGCAATGTTTATATGGTTTCTTCATAACACCTATGGGCCGCAAAATCGCGGCATAACATCCCGTAGCCTGAAACGGCATAAGCTGTTGAATTGCAGGCGATTAGACAGCCTGTAGCCCTTAGGGAGGAGTAATATATGGTTTTTGTATAAGACACCATCGTTTCACCTCTACAAGTCGTCCAGGGGGCTCTTGACTCCCTTGCCTCCCCGGTTGAGTACGTGGGTGTAGATCATGGTCGTCTTGCCAATTCTTTCTTGGAACTAACCCGGGTTTCTCCGGTAGAACTGACCCACCTCC
>SOJN01000078.1 GCA_004376575.1 candidate division TA06 bacterium
CTCATGGCTGAACCCGAACCAGGGAATAATCTTGTGAAAATCCTTGCCCTCCGAAGCCACAAAGGGCGAAGGAGGGTGTGTCAATCTGTGGTTAGGAGGTTTCCCGATTTGAGAGCTGAGAGCTATCTCACGTCTTACATCCTAGGTCTTGGACAGATGTGGGGGAGGGATGCAGGGCTTTCGTAATTCGTAATCAGGAAGTCATCATTTCTTCAGCAGGGTCATCTTCTTCGTATCTCTGAAGCCTCCAGCCTGCAGCCGGTAGAAGTAGATGCCGCTCGAGGCTGTTTTGGCCTTCCATTCTATGCGATAAGACCCAAGCTTTTGATGCTCATCCACGAGAGTCTTAACCAGTCTCCCCGTGATGTCATAAACCTCAAGGGTTACAGCACCAGCCGCTGGTAGACTGTAACCAATTACAGTCCTTTGACCAAATGGATTGGGCTCGTTCTGGAGTAGCTCGAACCTCAAACCTCGAACATTGAACTCTGAACTCTGTTCCTCCACTCCAACCGGGTTGTACGCAAAGATGGACTTCTCTCCACAATCATTGGTTGAATCCACATCATCAAGAACACGGGTGCAGACGGTCATGGTGTAACTGACAGAGTCTGTGGAAGGAACCTGCCAGTTCTCGAAGGTCACCTGGATGGAGGAGTCAGGAGCAAGACCTGATACTTGAACAGTGTCACCATGTCCATCAATGGTGGCCACTACATTGAAGGTGAGAACAACATTGCCCAGATTCAGAACAGTTGCCATAACGCCATAGCTCGAGTCAACGAAGACGGTATCCGGTGGTGCATCGAGACTTAACACACCGCCGTCCTTTTCAATGCTGGCCGTCCGAGTGAAAAAGACAAAGGCTTCTCCAGCAGTCTCCATTCCATGTACATCGCCCAGGGGAGCGCCAACGACCAGATCGGAAAGGCTATCCCCATCCACATCTCCGGCTCCAGACAGAGAGTAACTAAAGCCGGCATCCGAATCTGGGGCAGGTTCACTGAACGAGATGACACTGTCTAAATCAGGACCGAGAAATAAAAAGGCCTCCCCGGCCATAGCTAATCCGTCCACGGTCCCGGCTGCTCCCACCAGGACATCATTAAAGCCATCCCCATTCACATCCCCTGCACCGGAGACAGACCAGCCAAAGAGTGCGAGCTCCTCCGGGACGGGCTCGCTCAAGGGAATTACACTGTCCAGGTCAGGACCCAGAAACAGAAAGACCTCACCCGCAGCAGAAATCCCCCAAGGGTCGGCGTAGCGGGCTCCGACAATCACATCGTCAACGCCGTCGCCATTCACATCCCCTGCACCGGAAACAGAGCCAGCGAAGAAAGCACTCTGCTCCGGGACGGGCTCGGTCAGGGGAATTACACTGTCCAGGTCAGGACCCAAAAACAGAAAGGCCTCACCTGCGTCAGTAATTCCCCAGGGATTGGCGCCGCGGGCTCCCACAATCACATCATCAAAGCCGTCCCCGTTCACATCGCCTGCACCAGATACCGTAGCACCAAAGCGTGCGAACTCCTCTGGGACGGGCTCGGTCAAAGAGATTACACTATCCAGGGCGGGACCCAGAAAGACAAACGCCTCTGCGGCGCCATGAAGCCCCCCAACCTCGGATTCCTCTGATCCCACAATCACATCATCAAAGCCATCCCCGTTCACATCCCCCGCGCCAGAAACGGAAATGCCGAAATTTGCCCATCTCTCTGGGACGGGCTCGGTCAAGGGAATTGCACTCTCTAGGTCCGGACCCAGAAAGACGACAGCCCTCCCGTCCGAACCAGGCGCACCCACAATCACATCGTCAAACCCATCCCCGTCCACATCCCCAGCAGCGGAGACAGTGCGGCCAAAGTATGCTGCACTCTCTGGAACCGACTCGGTCAAGGGAACCACGCTAATCAGATAGGGACCCAGAAACAGAAAGGCCTCACCGGCACTTCTGAGTCCATCCACCTCCGCCAATCGTGCTCCCACCAGGACATCATGGAAACCATCACCATTCACATCCCCTGCAGCGGAGACAGACCAGCCAAAGAGCGCGTCCTCCTCCGGGATGGGCTCCGTTAAGGAGAGAATGGTGAAGGGCTGGGCAGAAACCGTTGAAAAGAGAAGCAGAATTGCATAGATGATGAGCGTTTTCATCGGATATGCTCCTTATTTACTGTTATACTATTTTCTACTTCGCTGTCAAGAAAAATCTAGTTCGATAGACATGCCCTTTACAACTCGTCATTTTTTGCAGTGTTGGGGGGGGGACCACCAGAACAGCCCTCTTGTTCCCGCGGCTCCTCCCCATCAACAGAACACCTTCGTGCCAGTTGATCAGGTCACTCGGGACATGGATCGTCGCAATCCACCTGCGCGTTCGCGCAATCAATCCCCAGGTCGAAGTTGACATGGATGTCGCCGGGATCAGCGTCTTGTGAGGGTAGTTCGACCATCTCCCAGCACTCAAACCCGGAGATCTGGCAGGGGTCCGCGGTAATACAGCCAAAAAGCCCCCAAACCTTGTACTCCCACAGAGTATTAAGGCCGGTGAAGGCATATTCACCGCAGCAGTCGGTCACCGTCATATGTGGTTCTGCCTCGCCCTCAGCTTTAGCCCAGATTGTAATATCTGTGGCACCTGAATCATGCTCCGCTTCGTTCCAGAACACTTTGCCGCAAATGTAATCTTCGGCAGACGCCTCGCCTGAGAGGACCAGGCCGAGAGTCACCATTACGGCAGCGAGAATCAGCCATCTTGCCATTTTCTTTCACCTCCTTTCTTGTAGAAATCAAAAACCCCTTCACAGACGCGCGCATCTGCAAAAGGGAATCTTGGACCTAGCCTTTGTATTTTGGGTGTAACTATCTCAAGAGAGAGAGAGTATCATGGTTTGCGCCCTCCCTTTTCCTTGACCAAAAGTCTTAATTCATTATATGGGCTGCCCTAGTTCCTGTCAATACAGTTCTTAAGAATAGTGGGCAAAAGGCAGGAGTCCTTCTGAGATAAGGCACGCACTTCTGCAAACCTGGATATACACGACAAAATGGAAGCCGCGTCCAGCGACTAACACTTCGAGGTGACACTGACAACTGTGCCGCGCCGGGGGCTCAAAAGTCCATGCCTGGCACCATACGATTTCGTACTCTGTCCTCGGCACTTCGTCTACGGTGTCTCAGAATAAAGGTTTTGTTCAATGAATGATTTCATCTTTTTTGCATAATCCGAACGTGTGCCCAGATAGTATTCATTATGGCTCCCCGTGAGCTCAAAGAAATCCTTTGGCTCTAATGCAGAATTGAAAATCTTTTGTCCGTGTTCGAAAGGAACAAGTTCGTCATCTCTGCTGTGTATTATGAGCTTCGGCATCTTCACCTTCGAAATCTTTGATTGAGCATCAAAATGATTTGACAGGACCCATCTCGGGGGCCTCACTCCATAGATAGCTCTGGCCATGTCTTCTATTGAGGCAAATGCGCTCTCACTTATGAGACAGGCTGCCTTGACTCTGGTTACTAGGTCTATTGCGACGTTTCCTCCTAAGGACCGACCAAAGACTACCACCCTGTCATAGGGTATGCTTCTAACCCTAACCAGATAATTGTATGCAGCCAGGGCATCGGCATAGACTCCTTTCTCGGTTGTCCACCCCCTGCTTCTTCCGTAGCCTCGATAGTCAAATATGAAGACGTCAAATCCCATCTCCTTGAAGAGGAAAATCGATTCGAGCCTGTGGCTGATGTTTCCTGCATTGCCGTGACAGAAAAGAACAACCCCTTTGTTAGTATCGGCCTTCACAAACCAGCCATTCAAGCTCAACCCGTCATCTGTTCTGAAATACACGTCTTCGAAGCCCAGACCTATATTTTTCGGTGTCATCCCAATTATCCTGGTGGGATAAAATATCTGGCTTCTCTCGAAATACTTGAGAGCCAACCATAGAAAAGCTATTAAACAGACAATCGTAAGAACTCTCACAAGTCTCCTACCTGCACGCAACAGGTTCTATCTCCTCTTTGTTCCACGGCGGCGCAGAACAGCAGTCATGGCGAAGAAAGCTATCAAGACGACGGACAGCCCTGGAAGCAGGATCCGCCACCGCGGTTCGTTCAGTACTATAAGAGTGTCCACAGCGGAGTACCGAGCGGTCCCTGGCCCGAACGCAAAACCGTAGTTGATCCCAGATGAGTTGTCTCTCCAGTTGATAAGACCTGTGCTGCCCGGGTTCTCTTCACATTGAACAGCGAATTCGGCCGGCCTGGTTTCACTTTTTGAGACGAAAACAATGTGATTGTGGTCCCACTCTGCAACTGACCATCCCTCTGGGGCCGTTGCCTTCCTTGCGCCACTCATGTTGAAAAGCACCAAAGTGTCACCACGTCCAGTGTAGGTGTAAACCTGTCGCGTTCCCTGAGCCACAGAGCGTCTAACAGAAATTTCCGCGGCGCTTGACCAGTAGTCAGTAGTAAACTCACGTGGCTTCTCCTCACAGGTTCCATAACCCACCCTCAAAGGCCTATTTGCCAGGTCGATAGTCTCAGCTACTGCCAGAAAGAAAACGAGATCTATCGTCGCATTTTTCTCTATGCCTCCCAATTCGCATTCAGCAGCCCACATCCTGTCCGGCGGAGGAAACCACAACTCCTCATGCACGAGGCTTCTCCAGACACCCATACCGCCCCTTTCAGAACCCCTGATGTCCATGAAGGATCGTCTCCATCTAGCCTCGCGTGGCTCATGCCAATTCCAGTCAACCTGATCGTAAGGAATCAGAAGAGCCGAAAGAAAGTCGGAATCCCTGTTGCGGAGCTGAAGATTCACTCTGTAGATTCTATCACTCCCTGAAATACTGACCAGGTCAAATCCTCTTCTTATCTCGGGCTGTACTCCCGCCTGAAGCGACGCACTCGTCAGGAACGGGATGGTCATAGCGACCAAGAGCGCGCGTCCTGCATTTGCCATTTTTGTCCTCTGTACTTCGGCCTCCTCCGCCGGCCTATGCCGACGAAGGACGAAATATGCCCCGTGTATCTCACTTCGTGAGAAACGGGGCAGGCCTCACACCCTCTTCAATGGCGTGGCCCTATTTCGTTCGCCCCTCATCCTTCTTTCGTGATTAGTAACCTCTAATTCGTAATTGATATCTTGTATCTCGTTCTTTGTGCCCTATTTTTTGTGGACAATACTTACCCCCACACTGGTCCCGATTCTCGTGGCCCCTGCCTGAACCAGAGCGACTGCCTGTTCAAATGTTCTTATTCCACCTGAGGCCTTGACCCCCATATCGTCCCCCACTGTCTCCCTTATCAAGCGCACATCCTCCACGGTCGCTCCGCCAGTTCCGAAGCCCGTCGAAGTCTTCACGAATTGGGCTCCGGCCTTCTTAACAAGTCTGGACGCGCCTGCCTTCTCTCCATCTGACAAAACGCAAGTCTCAATTATGACCTTCGTTACTCTATCTGGACCAACAACTTCCACTGCTCTCTCTATCTCTTCAAGCACGAACGAATAGTCACGGTCCTTGAAGGCACCCACATTCATTACCATGTCGATTTCATCTGCCCCATCATCTACACCCCATTTTGCCTCCAGAACCTTTGCTTCAGTGTTCGAAGACCCCAGCGGAAATCCTGATACAGAGCAGACCTTTACGCCCGAACCTTCAAGGATGTCCCGAACAGTTTTAACCCAATGCGGGTTCGTGCAAACAGAAAAGAAATTGAACTTTCCCGCCTCATCGCAAAGCTTTTCTATCTCCTTTTTTCTTGCATCAATCCTGAGCAGAGTATGATCGATCAGCCTGGCCAGTTCACCTTTCGTCAAATCACTTCACCCCTTGTAACCACAGATTAGCACAGATTTCCACAAGATTATTCTCTGGTTCGGGTTCAGCCATGAGGATGTGGTTTGAATCTGTGTTAATCTCGTGTAATCTCGTGGTTCCAAGTGTTGGGCCCAAACCTCTGTAACCACAGATTAACACAGATTTCCACAAGCTTATTCTCTGGTTCGGGTTCAGCCATGAGGATATGGTTTGAATCTGTGTTAATCTCGTGAAATCTGGTGGTTTCAGTGTTTTTGATTTCGGAATTTCGTAGTTTCGCAATTTCGTGTTTCGGACCAACATCCGGAGGATGTTGGTCAGGGTATTACGAATGGCTGTGGTACAAAGGTCATGACAAGAACCACCATAGCAAGAGCAGCTACGGCCTTGTGCACAAATGACAGTGGTGTGACATCGTCAAGAGGTGGTGGATGTCTGAATCCGACGAGGAGTATGAGAATCCCAAAGAAAGCGTAGCCAAGGAACCTGAACACAATTCCGAATGCGACAAGCATCCCCAGGAAGACAAGTCCCAGCTGCCTGTGTGACCTCCCAAAAATGGAGTAGGTGATGTGGCCTCCATCAAGCTGGCCGATTGGAAGAAGATTGAGCCCTGTCACGAACATACCCAACCAGCCAGCAAAAGCAACGGGATGCAAGAATACACCCTGGGTATCAGAGACTCCTTTGATGAATACTCTTTCCAGTAACGAAAACATGATTGAACTTCCTATTATCAGGCCACCCGTCACCTCTTCCATGGGCGCCACCGTGGAAAGCTTCAGGCCAACTATGACCAGTGGTATGGCCACAACCATTCCAGAAAGAGGACCAGCAGCTCCCATGAGTACTAGAGCTTTCTTATTGGGAATGGGAGATCTTATTCTTATGACTGCACCAAAGGTTCCTATGAAGTGCGGGAAAGGTATGAAATAGGGCAGAGTGGTGTCGATCCCCAGCCTCTTGGCAGTGAAGAAGTGCCCAAGCTCGTGTGCACCCAGTATGCAAAGCAGGGAGAATGAGAAAGGAATTCCTCTTTGCAGGTTGAGAAGAGCATCCAGCAAATCCTCAGACTGCCAGAGGGAGCCTGCAAACAAAGTAGTGAGTATGGTGAGGAGGAAAAGGAGAAGGTTGAGAGATGGCCTGGTTTTTGAACCAGGAGATCTTATTCGGGCCAGTGTCAACACGATGGATTCTCCACGTTTTGAAAGCATGGGAGTAAGTCCCTTTTCCTTGAACCTCTCTTTGAGCGCCTCCAGCGCCACCTCTGGTTTGACCAGAAGCTTGCCCCTGAGGCGAAGGGCACCTCCGCTAATCCCACCGGTTTCCGCGTGAAAGACATCGCCAACCAGCACCGATATCCCCTCTACATCCTCTCTCTCTTCTTGCTCTTCAACAGAGTTCACACTGCCCGCCTTCTAGACTTCGCGCTTAGTGATTTGCAGTTCGCAGTTTGTAGTTTTGTCATCGTACTTTGTCTTTCGTAGTCCGTCCATTACATTCAGATTGCCACGGCTCGCCTCCTGCGAGCCTCGCAATCACAGGGAGGGAAGAGTACTTCGTTTTTTATAGATTTTTTGATCGATTTGTCAGATTTGAAGCTTACCATCTTTGACAACGATCTTCCCGTCAACAGTAAGCACAGGGTTTCTTATGATACCATCCAGATGGACGGGGACAGACACCGAGCCTCCAAACGTGGAGTTGTCTCCCACCGCAACGTGAACCGTCCCAAGTACCTTCTCATCCTCGAGCACATTGCCGGAAAGTCTAGCCCTGTCATTTGTGCCCACGCCAAGCTCAGCTATATTCCTGGCCTTCCTGCCGTACTTCTCCATTATCTTTTCAAGTTCCCTTGAGCCTTCAATCTTGACTGCCTCACCTTTCTCGATTGTCAATGTGATTGTCTTTTCAACCATCCCAATGCCGGCCATCGAACCATCAACCACCAGTATGCCTTCCGCCCGTCCTGCAGTCGGAGCTATGAATGCCTCACCAGCTGGAAGGTTGCTGAAGTTCCCGGGATCATGGATTATTCCCGTGTCGGCGTGACCGGCCATTCCTTCCAGCGATAGCCTAAGATCTGTGCCTTTGTCTGACTGTATGTGAGCAATCTTTCCTTCGGTAAGTATGTCTCTAATCTGGACAGTCCTCTGTGCAATCGTCTTATAGTCGGCTGAGAGTCCTCTTATCAAGATGTCCTTGGTTATCCCCGGAAGGGTGGCCACCCGTGCTCCGGCTTCGCAGGCCTTCTTCCGGGCCTCCGTGTGGGAAAGGGACCTGCTCGTAGGTGCCACTATGCACTTCGCCCTTGCCATCATGGCTGCCAGGGCAGGAGGCGGCTCTTCTCCATGGCTGGACCTAGGAATTATTTCCGCGTAAATGGATTCTGCATTCATCTCTTTTGCTACTTCCCAGAATGCAGTAGCTATCTCTCTTGACGGTTCGTCACCTATCGAAAGAAACTCTTCCCCTTGCTTCAAGGCCATACAATCCTTGAGGGCAGTCGCAATGGCTTTTCTCATCTCATCCATCATTTGACTCCCTGGAGCTCACCAGCCGTACGGACACGATTCCTTCCGTCGTTCTTGGCAAGATAAAGAGCCCCATCAGCTAATTCTATCAGATTTGATTTGTCATAAGCGTGCTCTGGGTACAGAGCCACTCCTATGGAAACTGTAACTGAAAATGTGTGTTCATCATATGTAGTTATGTTTGCTGCAACCTCCTTTCTCAGGTCTTCAGCTATCTCGTATGCCTTCTCCGCTTCTTTGGTGATCAGTGCAACGAACTCTTCACCACCATATCTGGCAGCCAATCCTAATTCCTTCTCCCAGTTTGTAAGTATCTTGCCTATGGTTTTCAACACCTGGTCACCAGCCATGTGACCATAGGTGTCGTTGAAGTGCTTGAAATGGTCTATGTCCATCATTAGAAGCGCGATGGACTTGTGGTTTTTTTTGGCCTGCATCACTCTCTTATCAAGTTGATCCTGAAAATACCTGTGGTTATATAGGCCAGTCAGGCCGTCACGTATGGCCATAGCTTCCGTATGCTCGTGCAGTATGGCCCTCTCTATTGCATTTGATGCCTGAGCTGAAAGAAACATCATGTTGTCAGAATCCATCTTTTCGTAGGATGCCTTTCTCAGGCTGAAGACAAAAAGACCCCCAAAGACTTTTCCTTCAATGAGCAAAGGGGCTCCCACGAAGGATCTCAGGTGGCCCAAGCCTCTTTCTCCAGCGTAGAATATGGGTAACCGAACCTCTCGTTCCCGCAGGTCCTCGTTAGCCATAAGAATAACATTCTTTACCATTATCGCAGTCAACGAGTTCCCCAGTTCGAATTCCAGGCCTTCCTTGAAATCGCCACCGGTTCCTTTCGCCCAGAGAACCTTGCACCCGGATGTCTCGTCTATGTCGAGTATGACAAAGACATCACAGTCGAATAGCTTCCCTGCAGCATCGTCAATCACCTCCAGAACATCTCTCAGCTTCAGCTTCTTTGATAAGTCCTTCGCTAGTTCCTGCAGTGCTGAGAAATGAACAACAGCCTTTTCCATCCTGGTACCCATTCTTGCATAACCTATGAGCACCGATGCCTGACGCGCTAGGCCCTCGAGCCTCTCCCTGTCATCAGGCTGGTATGCATTCGGTTCCCTGGAGTCAACAACAAAAACTCCCTCCAACTCCGCTCCGAGAGCAATGGGCACGCAAACCAAAGATCTGACCTGTTCTTCATCGTGATAGTAGCCCAGCGTATTGGGGGGATTGACGAAGTCCCCGGTAAGGAGGCTCTTCCGTTCCTTTGCGACCCATCCCACCACGCCGGCACCCACAGCCATTTCCACACGCTTCGTAATCGTCTTTCTGCTTGTTCTATTTGGACCCATGAGGAGAAGCCCTCTCTTTGAATCGTACGTGAACATGCACGCGGTCTCACACTTGAAAGACCTGTAGGCAAGCTCAACCAAATCAGACAGCGCATCTTCCAATGCCTTGTGGATATCGAGCCCGACTTCACCTTTCCTGGCCAGCGTCTTGACTACAGACTCGCGATCGATGTCTGTGGCCGTAACCCTTTCCTGACGACCCTCCTTTGTGCCCCTTCCTTTCTGAGACACGTATTCGACGACCCTCCCTACGAAAACAGATAAGACTCCGAGCAGAAGGAGAGCCGAAAGGTGTGTTCCGAAGGTGGAGTAGTCCTCTCTGACAACAGAAGACCCAACCTCAGCGACGAAGATACCTGCAAAGGTGGCGATTGCCAGTCTCACGTCTCCCAGAACAGAAGCAACAAATATCACTCCGAAATAGACGAGGAATATGGGAGAGGCTAGCCCTCCAGTTGACTGGACAGACAGATTTGCAACCAGAGCCAGCCCCACAAGAGTGCCCACCATTTGCCTTCTGGTGGGAGGGAGCTCCTTCTTCAGCCTGTAGTAAATGAGGAAAAAGAATACACCAATGGGCAGAAGGAGGAATATTGACAACCAAATCTGGGGCGGCCGGTAAAAGGCCCCAAGCAGGCTGCTCAGGAAAATTGTTCCGGCCAAAACGAGAAGCAGGATGCTTGAGCTTCTGCGGCTTCGCGCGATTTCCATGGTGCAAATAAACTATCAGAAGTCACAACGTATTTCAAGAACGAAGTACGAGGTATCCGACAATGCCGAAGGGAACAAAATGGGGGTGATGCGGATTCTGCAGTGGTCGAGCCTGCCGAAGCAATCTCGTGTTTAGGTTTTCATTTTGACTTTTGATTTCTGCAAACTTCAGTTAGTAGATTTTTGCCAAATAGGCCCCCTTATAGTAATGCCTCAGTATCTTATCATATGTGAAGCCCTTTCTGGACATACCAATCGCACCCCATTGACACATCCCCACCCCGTGCCCCCATCCTTTCCCTTCCATCGTGTACATCCAACCATTGAATTTGAGCCTGAAGTTGTTAGACGGCAAATCAACCCACCCGCGTTTGGGATCTCTGAACAATCTCCTGATGTTACCCTTCCGGATTGTGTACGTTGCTACAGTCGTCACAACTCTGACACTCACGACTCTGCCGAACCCATCCCTCTTGGTCACCTGCATAGATTTGAGAACGCCTTTTGGGGAGATGCCTAGAATTGACGCCAGGTTTGCCTTCACCATACGCTCAAAGTCTTCCTTGCCCCACGACCTGGTCCACTGATACATTGGTGAGCCTCTGCAAAATGGCCGGGACCCACCAAACAGGGAAATTATCCTGTCAGGGCGAGCCCGGAGGTAGCGCACAGCAGAACCAAACCATGCGTCTTCATTAGAACACGTGTGCCCTCCACAAGTAGAATGATATGCAGCTCTTACGGGCTTACCCTTGTGCATGAGGATTATCCCCTTCGTCTCAGAAACTGCCCTGTTTGTCAACCGCGATTCCTTGATTACTCCAGAATAGACCTGGTCGCTGGTAGTGGCAACCACATCGTAGCCAAGTGATTTACGCTTGGTCATTTTGGCAACTGCGTATGTCCTTGCGGCAACAGCCTGTGCTTTTGCAGCTTCAAAGGCCGTGGAATCTCTGTTGCCGATTTCTGATGGAACGACTGAGCGAAGGTAGTCCTCCATAGGCAGTATGTTTGTGACAAGCAGATTGTTCACACCAACCCTGCTGACCTTGACGATCCCCCTGTAGGGCAAACCATTGACTGTGATGAAACCATTCTTGACCTTCTGCGAGAAGATTACTGGGAATGCTGGATTCTTGATCACTCCTTTTGTAGAGCCTCTGGTTTCAATTTTCTGTTTGCCCTGGACCAGTTTTATGTGCCATTCCTTTCCTGCAGGAAGAGTCGCCTTCTTCCGACCCATAGCAACTCTGCAAGAACGCTTTCCTGAAATTCTAACGTTATTGGTGCTCTCCAGAATGTTTACTCGTATGAAGACAGTTTTCCCTTTTTCTTTCGCCAGTTGTGGTATTTCTGTTCTGATTATGCCTCTTGGCGCACACCCCCCGACCACAAATAACGAAACTACGAAAATCGAAATTGCGAAATTAGCAAACCTGCTCTTTTCCAAAGTCACTCTATGCCCCCCAGCTTCCGCGCTCTGTACACTCGTTTCTCTGCATTACTGTTTTGTAATTAGTAATTCGTGATTTGTAATTTTGTTCATCGCTGTTCATTCGTTACTCGCTTCCAAGATCCTATCGATGTAGGCTTTCATGGACCTCGTGTGTGTTCCCGGCCAGTAGATCCTGCCGCAGGAACCGCACATCTTGAATCTGCCCTGGGTTTGGAAGACGTATAAAGGAACCTTCCCTTTCACGTCATCCTTCTCTACATCATTTAGCTCAACATTACATACATTGCACCTTGTAAAAGGCGCAAGCCTGTGCTCCAGGTGCAGATCTTTAATGACCTGTACTATTTGCTCCTCAGGAATCTCACTTTTGACAAGGAGGACCTCTACGCTGTAAGCGGAAGGTATTCTGGTATTCCGGGTAACTACTGTTCTTTCTTCATTGAGCGCTCTCTTCAGCAGTTTGGTGGACTCTGTCTCACCATAGTATTCGGCATCCACACCCAGCACCCTCAGCCACCTCGCCAGCTTGCCGCACATGAAGTCTACTATCAGCCGCACACTTGCCGGTTTCCCAGGCCCCTGCACAATAGACCCATCCACATTCTAACAGACTTCAGGTTTGCCTTCTCCGAACTCTAGTATGCGCCACCTTTTTCTTCTCGTCAACCACTAACTGAATCCGGACAGTTTTCGGTTGACGCATATCTTCAATCCATGTTACTTTTACAGCAGTCTTATTGGTGCCTGGGGAAGGGATGAAGACGATGGGCAAACCTCCGCTCTCAATTTCACTCTTCACACAAATACAGAGAAGCATGCTCGTCGTTCGATTTTCCGCGGTGTAGTCGTACGAGGTTTTAGCTTGGCGAAAGTAAAGAACACAGGTCCAGACAGAAAGTTGTATCGCGGTGACCGCCAACCCCCCATGTCATTGCGAGACTCGCCAAGCGAGCCGAAGCAATCTCGTCGTTCACTTTTCTGAAATATGGTTACATGAGGTAGTACGTTGGCAAAAGCAAAGAGCAAGGGTCCAGACAGAAAATTGTATCGCGGTGATCGCCGAAGAAAGAAGAGGAACATCTGGCTCTTCCTCGGCAGTCTTTTCTTCTTGTGGATGGCCTACCTTTTCCTTGGTGGCGACTACGGCCTCATCCAGGTTATCTCTCTGAAAAGACATGAACTCGAGCTCAAGTCAAGGTTGCTCAAGGTTAGAGCAAAAAAAGAATTACTTCTGAAGGAGACCGAAAGACTCAAGAACGACCTGGGAACCATTGAAAAGATTGCCCGTGAGGAACTCGGGATGATTGGTGAGGACGAAACCCGTTACCAGTTCCCGGAACACTTTGCAGAGGGCCAAAGCAATCCTCCCAAAACCCCTTGACATTCCCCTCTGCCCCTGATACTCTTAACCGATGAAGAAGAAACCCGTAACAACGGGTTTTGAGTTTCGATTTGACTCTTGCATTTTGATATTTGAAATGCTTCCCTCTTACGGGGGAACCCTCCACTTTTTCTTCCCCTTGATGGGGGAGAATAGAAGAGAGGGTGTGTAAGAAATCGCAGATCGTAGAGCTAAGATCGAAGATCGCGCACTTTATCTTTCGTATTTTGTGGTTTTTCATTATGATTTTTGTACTTTGAAATTTGCAATTTGATACACTTCCCCATAGACGGAGATACCTTCCACCGTTTCTCCCCCTTGATGGGGGAGATGAAAGAGGGGGTGAGATTTAGGTTTCAATTTCTTAATTTCTAAATTTCCTAATTTCGTTGTTCTTGGTCACCGCGGGGTGGAGCAGTCTGGTAGCTCGTTGGGCTCATAACCCAAAGGTCGGAGGTTCAAATCCTCCCCCCGCTACCACCGCAAAAACAGATGCCGCATCACCAGATGCGGCATTTATCTTCCTCACTAAAATAACCCTTACAGCCCTCTGGAGTAGCGCCACTTGCCTGGCTCGTTTCACGGGGTGGCGCGCGCGCTGACATCGCCCCTATCCTTCCCCCCACGGGCGAAGTTTGGAAGAGCATAGTCTGCTCATTGCGAACCAAAAAGGTCCGGCTTTTCCAGAGAAAAGACGAGGCCTGGCGCGTTCCACGGGGCATTTTTGGTCCTTCGTTGGCGGGAGCCAACGGAGGAGGATCTACTTTCTTAGCCCGCATCAAAACCTTCCGAACCGCTACAACCCCAAGCCCATCAGTTTCTGGATAGAATCTATGTTTTCTTTTGCCTCTTTCCGTTCAGGGTTTAGTTTCAAAACCTCCTCGAAGTGCTTGATTGCCCTCATTCCCCAGATGTCGTCGTCATATTTCTTTTCGAACAGCTCGTCTTTCTTCAGATCTTCCTCCACCTTCCGCATGCAGGTTACTCCCATGCCGAAATGAGCATCTTCATTATTCGGATGTGACTCCAGGACAGCTTCGAGCTTTTTGATCGCGCCACCCACATCACCCTCTCTTAGCAGAGAATCAGCTTCTTCTATTGACGACCTGCTTTCATCTTTCGTTGCCATCACACTCCTCCTCTTTCGCCTATCTAACTTACCACTCCCAAACTAATAGTTTAGCCATCGAACCAGATTTATCAAGAACAAACCTGCCTGTGCAGGCGAAGTACGAAGCACAAGTTGCAAGGTACCAGGTGCGTCACACCCGGTGTTTCGCCCTTCATAATTGGCCTTTCGACTTTGCCCGCCTACGCCCTTCCTGACTTCGCCTTCGCTGGCTACGACAGGCTGACGCGTGGTTTCCCCACTTCACTTTTCCAAGCTTCGTGGGACTTCGCGCCTGGCTTCGCTCATGATCTTTGAGAGTTTGCGGTTTGTAGTTCGTAGTTGGTAATTGTGCAAAGTGTTTTGAGTGGTATCATACAGAGTCCTATGTTAACATATAAAGGTAATCGCGAACATTGCCAAGCCGGCAGCAGGGACAATGGAGGTCAGCATTGTCTTCTACGATTATCAAGAATATGATAAAGGGGCTCGACGCCGAGCTAGCCGCCGTCCACAAACAAGGTGGCTCGTCTCAAGTTGAGCTGCGCGGAGGCAAAAGTAAAGGTAAAGTTGGCGATGGTTTTCTTTATGCATTCACTCTGACAGACCAGGTCTACCTGAGAGACGATGCACCCATTGAGATAACAGTGGAGGGAGAGCGGGTCGGAGGAAGAATGGTCTCAGAACGAGATGGTATTGTGACTCTCATCTCGGAGAAGGGTCTCGGTTCCCGTCTCCCCTCGGTCCATTTAAAGGCAGACAATTCCATCCTCCCTCAGCAGTTGAGAGACAGGCTATCGGAGATCATAACGGGCGACTCATATTTCAACAGCGTGCTTGCAGACAAAGTAATAGGCCACGACAGACCGCGCGTTTCTGAATTCTCATATTCACCGTCCCCGGACGCCCTGCGAATGCCCAGTGATGAGCAAAAAAGGGCCATTGAGCTTGCCCTCGGCACTGACGTCTGCTACCTCTGTGGAGCCCAGGGCACTGGAAAGACGACTACTGTCGCCAGGGTTATTCACCAGCTGTACCGCAAAGGACACTCTGTGCTACTCGTTTCAGATACGAACTTCGCCGTAGATACAGCACTTGAGAAGGTCTTTAAGCTCCTCCGGAATGAACAGGATTTCGGTTTGGGTGCTGTGGTGCGGTACGGACCTATAGTAAAAAAGGAGCTCGCAAAGTTTGCCTCGAATGTATTACTCGACAACATTGTTGAGAGACTTTGCATAAAGAGACAGAAATCAAAGAGAAAGGCACGCTACCTAAAACAACTGCGTCCTGAGACAGCCGTCCTGGTTCTGGCAAAAGATTTGGAGAATGTGAGAGAGGAAGTCATGCACCTCTGTAGAGTCATGGCAACAACTGCCCACATGGCTTGCGACAAAGACCAGCTCGACCGAATGTTTGATGTAGTTGTAATAGATGATGCTTCAACGCTTCCGTTGCCCCTCGTATATTTTCTTTCTGGTCTAGCCAGGCACAAGGTGTTGATCGCAGGAGACTTCCAACAGCTTCCACCAATTGTCAGGGCCAACAATCCTGCATGCGAGGAATGGTTTAAGAAGGACGTGTTCCGCAAGTCAGGAGTTGTCGCAAGTCTGAAAGCAGGCGAATATCACGAGGGATTGGCTGTCTTGCATTCTCAATACAAAATGCGTGAGCCAATATCCAGGCTGGTGAGCGATCTCTTCTATGAGCACACCCCAATTGTAACGGATTCGCGCGTGCGCGGTAGGCGTCGGAGTAATTTCCCGACTGAGCTTGGCGCAAAGGAGTTGCTGTACGTGGATACTTCCTCTGTGGCTCCTTGGGCCAGTCAGCGTCAAGGAACCCGTTCTACATATAATTTTCTCCACGCCCTCGTAGTTAGAAACATTATATGCCGCCTTGGAAAAAAAGGTCTTATGGCAAAGAAGACAGGCCGGAACACCAAAATCGGAACCGTAACCCCGTATTGGGCACAGGCAGCTCTAATCTCTGCCCTTGCAAGCGAGAAACTGGACTACCACGGCACTGACATAGCGGCGACGGTGTACAGGTCTCAACATAACGAAAAAGATTGTGTCGTCGTTGACCTGTGTGACTCGATCGGCGTCAAACCAAGTCGTATTATGAGTGCACACGAGCTGGATGCTGATGGCGCCAGGCTCTTAAATGTAGCTCTGAGTAGAGCAAGGGATGTCCTTATGTTGGTGGCGAATTTCGACTACGCGAAGACTGAGATTCGTGAGAATTCTTTTGTGAGGCGGATCATCGCAGCTTTCGAAAAAGACGGTGAGCCACTTAAGGTGGAGGACATACTTCCCCTGGGG
Organism: candidate division TA06 bacterium; assembly: GCA_004376575.1. Taxonomy (NCBI): domain Bacteria; species candidate division TA06 bacterium. The sequence continues at coordinate 16,695 of SOJN01000078.1, forward strand.
CCTGAAGATTGGCTCGACGGGCTGTCAACAGAAACTGGCCGTGAACTGAAGATGTCTCCAGAAGCATCGGGACTCTTTAATGAAAGCACTTTCTACCAGGCGTTTAAGCAGGATCTGATGGATGCCAGAAAAGGGATTGTGATCTTTTCTCCATTTTTTTCTGAGAGAGGAATTTTTCGCTGGACTGACACTTTGCGGGTCAAACGAGAAACGGACGTTAAGGTCGAGATTGTCACCCTTCCTCCCTATCAACAACCTGCGGCCGGTGAAGAGACTGGCAAGGTTCTTAAAGGACTGGAGGAGTCCGGGTTCACCGTGGCTCTAAGATCCAATATGCACGAGAAATTCGCTATGGTGGACGGTCGAATTCTCTGGCTGGGACCCCTCAACATTCTTTCACACAAGGACACGGACCAAGTCATGCTAAGACTGAGCAGCAAAGCAGCGTGTAGAATGATGACTGAGATGCAATCCTTGCCTGAGAGGATGAAGGAGGTGCCGAGTTTTGCGAACCCCAAATGTGGAAAGTGTGGAGGCCTGACAGTTTGGAAATCAAGCGCATACGGTGTCCATTTTCAATGCTTCGACTGCGGACACAGGGAGGAACCAAAATAGAGACGAGGTTGAAGAAACCGCTGCCGTTGAGGAACTCTCCGGAACGCTCAGCAACACATTTAAGAACAGCTGCAATCCACACAGAACCACTACTCTACTCCATCAACGCTTGCACCCATAACTTGACTTATTGTAGGGGCGTATTGCGATACGGCCCTACAAAGGTAAATGACTATTCGCTCCAATGGGCCGAAGGTGGTGGTATTGAGGTCGAATTTGCAACCTGAAGGCTCATATGGGCAAGGACTATTTCGATGGGGATTTCGCATCCGGTACCAGGTTTTACATTTTTACATTTTCAGACGGATGGTGAGAAATTGCTGCTCCATCTTGCTTTTCTGGGCCACACAACCGCCAAAAACTCAATACCTTACGTCAGAGCTAGCTTCTCGGCTGGCAAGAGAGCCAAAATGTAAAAATGTAAAACCTGGTACGAAGCAGTTTGTTCTGCCATTTTTGGGATTTACGTATATGTCATGCTTTTTGCCGCGACGCTTCATGTAGCATCCGGCATCTACGAGTTCTCGGATGAGAGCATACCGCTTCAAACCTCGACCCCGATTTCCTTGGTCTCAACCCCTGTCCGAGGTGGTTCTTCCTCCTCCTGTATCATCAATCGGTATGCGTCCCGGATATTCTCCTCCAATTCCTGTATGGATTCTCCTTGACTAAACACCCCTGGAATTTCTTTTAGTCTGCCGACATACCAGTCTTCATCCTTCCAGTACTCCAGTGTAAAACGCCTTAGCATGATTTTTCTCCTGTTACCGTTTTCTGATTGCTCGATGGGCCGTAGAGTCGAGACGGCAACCAGTCTCCCTCTCCATCGAGAACTCCCTCATCTACATGAATAACCGAAACAAGCAGTCCCGTCAACAGAAAAACTGCGCCACTTGTGATCGGAAACTCAGGAGCGCTTCAGTTCGTGGATCCCCATGCAGGCAACGATACTTGCATATTCCCAAGAATTCGAAAATACGCAAGTGTGGAAATGCGGGAATGTGAAAACGCATTTTATGAGGTTCGTCCCAGGATGCACCCTGACCAGATCACTCTTCTCATATGCTCATATGAACATATGCTCATTTGAGCAGATGTGCACGGCACAGGAGGACGCAGTTGTGTATCTTTCGGTCTAAGTTCTGCGATCTACGTTCTAAGTTCTAAAGGGGCCTGTCGTGCCTGTCCTGAGAGGAGCAATCGAAGGGAGCCCAGTCGAACGGCACCGTCCCCAAGGTCTCACCCTATGTTCTGCGCCGGAGACGACCCGACCGGCTCAAGACGCTCCCTGTGTAGCCCCCGACCACCCCACTCAAAACGTCGACTGCGGTCAACCTGAGCAACATGAGTCCGCTCTGTAGTCCGAGGTGGCTCAGAAAGAGACTGAGAGGATAGGGTCGTATGTTAGCGCGCCCAATCAGCCACAGAACCATCAAGGTGAACAATATGTCAATCATTCCGATAGTGACGCCACATATCGGCCCCTGCTTCCTGGCAATATATCCAGCCACTACCGCGGCCAGAAGCACCGGGATGCCATTCCTCACTGGTCGGCAATTCTCGAGACTAGGGAATAGGCCGACAAGCAGAAGCAGGACGGCCCATGCCGGCAATCCAATAGCCAGCCCAAGTGCGAATTTCTTCATTCACCACCTCAAGGGTCTGGAGGTAATACATCAGGAATGACCTGGCCAATGCAAATGTAGTACCTGAGCCAGCACAACAGTTCCTCCGGAGTTTTCTCCGGGCCTTGGCACTCCTTCTTCTCCATGGCGTCAGCGACGCAGTTCGTCAAATCAAGACCGCAGCAATATGTGACATGGGCCCTCTTACACATCTCGTTAATGATGATATGGCATAGCGCTTTGGGGATAGTTGGGAGCCAATCGCAATACTTATACCTGCTGAACCCAGATGGGTCCGTCCAATCGGGTGGACTGTTTGCGACATATAAGTACCTGTTCAAGTCTTGGGGAAAATCCGTGAACATCCTGTTCTCCCGCAGGCGGCCCACGCAATCTCTCCCGCAGATCGGAGCAATCACTGCTCCGGTTATCAGGTCTTCTTGCGTGAACCTGCCGATTTCGGGCTCGTAGTAGCGGGCAAGGTAATTGTAAAGTTCAGAAATGGTGCCGTCATATTCCTGGGCTGTGTATTTGTAGTTGCTGTGTGGACCCGTCGGTGACGCCTCCTGCAACAGTCTTCCGAACTCATCATAGCGGTACGACTGCACGACGCTCCCCTGTTTGTCTGTCATGCCGATTATACTGCCAAGCCCATCGTGATGGTAGAAATATTTTGGCATTATCACCCTCTCTCTAACTTCCCTCGACGGGCTCGGGACAAGCTTCCCCCATCAAGGGGGAGAGAAGTTGAGGGATCTTGCATCATGAGAGCTCGTGAGAAGCGCGCCGCAAGCGGCGCTACTCCAATCAATACTCGCAAACTGACTATTCGTTCCAATGGGCCGAAGGTGGTGGTATTGAGGTCGAATTTGCAACCTGAAGGCTCATATGGGCAAGGACTATTTCGATGGGGATTTTGCGCGCGGACAGAACAAAAAAGATATGCTGTGCTCAGGCACCATCTGAAAGGCTTCAGTAAGGGTTATGGCCATCTCGCCTTCAGGCTTCAGAATGGAGAATATCTTCTTCTGCTCTGAAAGGTCTGGCCACGAAGGATATCCAGGGCTGAACCGTCTGCCCATGTCTTCCGGCAACGCTAGTTCCTTCCTTATCGCTGCCTGAACATAGCCCGCCAGGGCTTCTGCCATCTCGGCTGAAAACCCATGCAGATAGAAGGCCTTTTTCGTCTCCCCCATTTCCGTCAGCTCTCTTTCCACTTCTGCTGCATCCTTGCCAATCGTTACCACCCCGAGGACTGCAATATCCTTCTCTTTGGTGGGAAGGAAATACCGTGTGATAGGAGATCTTCTGGCGAAGTTGAGGGTGACGCTCTCACTGTCGTTTTCAATAACAAGAGAATCTCCCGACACCTCGCAATTGAAGTATCCATACGATGCCGACAGGTCGAAGATGTTCCTCTTGACAGATTCAACCTTCAATTCCTTAAGAGCAGGAAGAAACTCCTTCTCCCTCAGTTCAGGCGAATCCTTCGCTTTTGCTCCCCATCTTGCGCGAAAAAGAGAATCCAGGTTCAGCCAAGGAAAGACTTCATCAAAAGGCATGTCTTTGACGAATTTGGTCCCCAGAAATGGTGCCGCAATCACTCCTCCTATCGTATCAACCTTCTTTCTGTCACCGCCAATATCTTCCTTCGCTTTCCCCCTGTCTAATTGACGGGCAACATCCTTTCTGTACTGCTCAATCATGGATTCTCTGTCTCTCATGAGACCGTTCAGAATCTCAAGTCCATGGAAAGCATCTTTCGCGCAGAAGACTCCACCTGGGTACGCCCTGCCATCTCCAAGAACTGAGATGCGGCGGGCGAAGGATGGGCTAACCACGGCTCCTCCAACAATTAAAGGAATGTCCATCCCCGCTCTGGAAAGTTCTCTCACACATACTCTCATCTCATTTGAAGTAGAAACGAGAAGAGCTGAGAGACCAATGGCATCCGCATCTGTCTCCTCAGCCTTACTAATGACATCGTGAACGGGCACCCTTTTCCCCAGATCATAGACTGTGTAACCATTGTTTGAAAAGATAGACTTGACCAGATTCTTCCCTATGTCGTGCACATCGCCGAACACTGTCGCCAGCACAACCCTTCCCCTTTTCTCCACTTTTTCCCCTTTGAGATGGCTCTCCAGGAAGCCTGTTGCTTTGCTCATGATCTCTGAAGACTGGAGGACAAAGGGCAGGATCATTTCTCCGGAATCGAATCTCTTCCCCACCTCTTCCATTGCAGGCATGAGGATGTTGCTTATTATCTCCTGTGCACTCATCCTGCTGAGGGCCTTTTGTAGAAGCTCTTCAAGGTTCTCCGTCGAACGATCAAGGATTCTTGATCTTATCGCCTCCTCTAGTGAAGGCTCCCGGCCCCTTTTCTTTTCACGTTCTTCACCTTTGTCTTTCGTCTTCACCCACTCCACCAGATTCAAAAGAGGATTCTCGCCGCTGTTGAATATGAGGTTCTCGCACAGCTCTCTCTCGTGAACGGGGATCTCTTGATAGGGGGTTATCTCGCTGGCATTCACGATCGCCGCATCAAGTCCATGCCTGATCGCATGGTACAGGAAAACACTGTTTAGGAGCTTTCTTGCTTCTGGCATCAGGCCATACGATATGTTGCTGATGCCCAGAATTGTAATGGCCTCAGGGAACTCTTCTTTTATCTTCTTGATCCCCTGCAGTGTCTCCCTCCCAGAGTTCCTGTACTTCTCCTCGCCAGTTGAAAGAGGAAGGGTCAGACAGTCGAAGAGCATGTCGCCAGGAGAGAGACCGCATTCTTCTACTGCTATCTTTCTCATTCTGGCCGCGGCCTCCAACTTCTCTTCTGCTGTTTGGGCCATTCCAAACTCTGTTATGGTCATCGCAACAACAGAGGCTCCATATTCCTTGACTAGTGAAAGCATCCTGGAGAATGCCTTTCTTCCTTTCTCCAGATTGACCGAGTTCACCACTGCTCTGCCCGGATATATCTGGAGCGCGGATTCAACCACTTCTTCCTCCCTTGAATCTATCATGAGAGGGACCTGGATCGACTGAGAGAGAAGCGTTACTATCTTCTCCATCCGTTCTTTCTCTTCTGAACCTGCCATGCAAACGTCGACAATATGGCAGCCGTGGGATTCCTGCTCAAAAGCGATGGAGAGCAGTCCCTGATAGTCTCCGTTTTCAACGAGCTCCTTGGTCTTCTTGCTGCCCAGTAGATTGAGCCGTTCTCCGACTATCAGGGGTTTCGGCTCTTGATGTAGAAGGACTCGCTTGAACGGGCTGGACACAGACGGAACTCTATCCACCTTCCTCCTTCTAGGCCTTTTATTCTTCATCCGCCTGTGAATCTCTTTTATGTGGGCTGGAGTGGAGCCACAGCACCCCCCGATAATGTCGATGGAGTACTGCTCTGCGAGAGCTGTCAGGTTCTTCGCCATCTCCTCTGGACCCAGTGGGAAGTATGGCTTTCCATCTCTATTTTCCGGAATGCCTGCATTGGGGACACAACCGATGTAGAGTGAGCAGTTCTTTGCAAGAACTCTAACAAAGTCCCTCATCTCTTCAGGGCCGAAAGAGCAGTCTATGCCGATACCACTAACTCCGAGGGGTTCGAGTATCGAGCACGCGGCCACAATGTCCGTCCCCATCAACATTCTTCCATTCTTGTCAATGGCGATGTGGACCAAAATGGGAAGTTCCGTCCCTTTCTCTTTGAATGCATCCCTTATGCCAAATATCCCTGCTCTTGTCTCGAGAATATCCTGCTGGGTTTCGAGCAGCAGCGCATCGACACCCCCTTCAATCAGGCCCGCTGCCTGCTCTGACAAGACCTCCCTGATCCTGGAGAAAGAAATGGTCAGTTCCGGATCACTCGAAGAAGGAAGTTTGGCCGTGGGACCAATTGAACCCACAACAAAGCGAGGCCTGTCCGGAGTTGAAAAACTGTCTGTTGCCTTTCTGGCAATTCTCGCCGCTGCAACATTTATTTCGTGTGTCTTCTCACCCAGGCCGAACTCCTCCAGTTTCAGCCGGGACCCCTGAAATGTGTTCGTTTCGACTACGTCAGCCCCGGCTTCGAGGTAGCTCCCGTGAATCTCTTCTATCAGGTCAGGCCGGGTCAGGTTGAGGATTTCGCAGCAGCCTTCCTTTCCTTCGTAATCTTGTGCGCCAAGATTCTTTGAAAGGAGGAGGGTGCCCATTGCCCCATCGAACAGGACTCTCTTACTCCTCAGTAACTCTAGAAATGTCAGTTCACTCATCATCCCTCATCGCTTTTATGACTTCAATGGCTCTCTCGTATTTCCCAAAGGGGGTGCTCACCTGAACGCCCTGGACGCTATCCCTGACCTCCAGAAGACTTTCCCTTGCTATGTTGATCCCTTCCCTTGCCGCTTCGCCTTTCTCTTCGGCCTTTTTCATTCTCTCCATCACGCTGTCTGGTATGTAGATTCCGGGAACTTCACTTCTCAGGAACTCAGCGTTCCTCAGCGAGGCAAGAGGCCAGATTCCCGCAATGATCGGGATGCGACAGTGGCTGATTTTTTCAAGGAAACTGAGAAGGGCCTCAGGGTCAAAGACAGGCTGCGTGATGGCAAACTCGGCCCCGGCATCCACCTTGTACCAGAAACGGCGGATCTCATAGTCAAGATTGTGTGCCTGGGGGTTAACTCCGACACCAATGAAAAAGCCGGTTGGATCTCCGAATGCATTATCGCCAATGTCCCTTCCGTGATTGAGACGATTGACCACGTTCACGAGTCCTATGGAATCCACATCGAAAACTGCCGTGGCATCTGGATAATCTCCAAGTTTTGGAGGATCGCCGGTAATGAGGAGAAGGTTCCTGATTCCCAGGGTGTAGGCTCCCAGCAGATCTGACTGCATCCCCAACAGATTCCTGTCACGACAGCAGTAGTGGAGCACACTTTCTATGCCGGTCTCCCTTTCCATGGTAGTGGCAAGAGCCAGGGGACTCATTCTCGAGCTTGCTCTTGGTCCATCAGGAATGTTAACCGCATCGATTCCTGCTTCCATGAGGGCTTTTGCAGCCTTTAGCACTTTTGATGGATCGCATCCCCTGGGAGGAGTGATTTCTACAACCTCAACAAATTCTCCTTTCGATATCTTTCTCGCCAGACCTGATTTCTCCACTTGCGGAACGAGTTTGACAGGAGCAGCTTCGACTGTGACCTGTTTCCACTGCCCCCCATGTTCCACAGGCTTCAAGGCCTTGATGGCAGCCTTTGCTGCACGAATGTCCTTTGGGGTCGTTCCACAGCATCCTCCTATCACTTTCACCCCTGCCAGGGCAAAGCGGCGTGCATACTCAGCGAAGTAGTCCGGAGAAGACAGATAGATATTTCTCCCTTCGATCTCCTTTGGCTTTCCAGCGTTCGGCATTGTTGAGCGCGGCTTTTCGGTGCGCGCAGCCATAGCCTCAACAGCTTCTAACATCGCCTCAGGACCAACGGAGCAGTTGAGACCAATCACGTCCACATCCCATGAAGACATCTCTTTTGTATACATTTCAACAGGTGTACCGAAAGGAGTACTGCCATCCTCCCGGATAGTGAGTTGTGCAATTATCGGGAGATCGCATATCTCTCTAACGGCAAGGACAGCCTGTTCAAGAGGAGAAAGTTCTAGAAAAGTCTCGAGCAGGAACAGATCAACACCGCCCTCCAGGAGAGCCTTTGCCTGCTCCTTGAAAATTTCACGGGCTTCCTCCCTGGCTGTCTTCCCCCAGGGTTCTATCCTTATTCCCAGAGGACCAATGGCGCCTGCAACATATGCCCTCCCCTGGGTAACTTCCCTGGCAATTTCTACCCCACGATGATTCATTTCAAAAAGCTTGTCATCCAGGCCGTGCTTTGAGAGCTTCAACCTGTTGGCTCCGAATGTATTCGTCTCAATGGCCTCCGCCCCAGCTTCGATGTACTGCTTGTGCACATCAGTGACCATCGCCTCATCGGAAAGATTGAGTTCATCAAAGCAGCGGTTGATAAAAACGCCTCTCTTGTAGAATTCAGTACCATTGCCTCCATCGAAGAGGAGAAGGTTCTTCTTCAGAAATTCACGAAAAGGCTGCACGTCATCCTCCACCAGATTGGTTCACGTTTTTACATCTCTCCCGGTAAAGAGGCTCGCCTACAAAGGTGTTCAGCAAAGGATATCTTGCGCAGTTTGCCGCTGTCAACCTGTTTTTGTGATCGGAGATTGCTGCTCCATGCCGAACTTCTTACATCTGCTCGAAAGACTACCGTTCTACAGTAGTCCGGGCCTGATACTGTCACCAGTGTTCACGTCGGACAATCTCTTCCAATGGGAGGCGCGTTTTTGGTCGTGTGGCTCCTGATACTGGATAGCCCAGTGTCAGAAGGGAGACGATGGGAACACTCTCGGGGATTCCCAACAGTTTCCTCACCTTGCCAGCATAGAATGCTCCTATCCAGCAGGTCCCTAACCCCAGTTCCAAGGCAGCCAGAGTGATGTGGTCAATAGCTATTGCCAAGTCTATGGGATAGCTCTTCTCTCCACACCTCATCACGTGCTGTTCCGTCTCCGCGCAACAAACCAGGACAACTGGAGCCCGTGCGACGAAAGACTGGTTATTGGCAGCCTCTGCAAGGCGCGCTCGCATCTTCTTATCGCGGACCACGACAAAGCGCCACTCCTGAAGGTTCGCACCCGAGGGCGCCAGGCGTGCACATTCCAAAAGTGTCTGAAGCTTTTCGTCTTCCACATCTTTGTCCTGGTAGTCCCTTACGCTGCAGCGTTCTTTTATTGCCTCTATGACGTTCATAGGATCCTCCTTCTTGCAATTCGTCAGCACCCATAAGCTAACATAGAGTGGAGGCGTGGACAATCTCAATCTGGGCATAAAGGTCATGAGGTGTTGTTCTTTTTGTGTGTTTTGAAGTAGCAGAATCACCTCAGATACGAGATCTTATGCCCAGCCCCGGTGCCAGGCGTGACATCTTGCCGTTTCGCTGGGCTGTTCCCCATTTTTCGACGCATAGAACTATCGAAAGCGGGAAAATTGCCGCCGAAAGCCTACCTTGGTCGAAATCCTTATAGCTGACTCATTCGGCCAAAGCCTCAAAAGAGCAATACTTACACCTGGAAACACCCAAGATGTCAATGTGTCACGCCTGGCACCAAGCAAAACATCTTTGTCCTGGTAGCCCCTTATGCTGCAGCGTTCTTTTATTGCCTCTATGACGTTCATTCTGGCCTCCTTCTTATGCGCTCAGACTAGCATAGCACGGTTGAGTTGGCAACCACTGAGTCCGCAACCTGCCTTCTTCCATGGGGTCTCCATCACCACTCAAGATGCAAGACATAAGACAGCTGTCAGCTAATACATGAAATTACGAAATTCCCATCGTCCAGTCCCCGCACCTTCGAAATTCCCACCTACCCACCCTGCACCTTCGAAAATGGAAATTAGAAAATCTAGATCGAAAGAACTGCAGACTCGCGAAGGCCCCCGAAGTTATGCAACAGCCTCGTCGTTGGTGGTTGTGTTTTCGATCTTCTATTTTCGGCTTCTGGAATCTCGCGTGATCCTGTGGTTTCAGGTTTTATTTTCGATTTTCGATTTTTTTTGGTCTAGGGGCTTGACAGAATTCGGCTTTTTTGGTATATTCTGATTGTTCGGAAAGTTCAGAGAATTCAAGACAATCGCAAAAAGGAGGAAAATCAAATGGTGCGTTTTGGCAGATACAATCAGCTAGAATCGACCATATCGGTTAAATCGCTCTGGGGAACAGAACTGGGATATTCGGGAAGCCCGGCCGCCCGACTCCCTTCACATTGGTTTGCTGCACATACTCGAGGAATCCAGGCGGCCAGGGTGGAGGCAGAGCCACACTGCCAGCAAAAGTGCAAATGCTGCTAGCCGTCTTTGGCACATGCTGGTAAACCTCAGGTTGCTAATGAGTTACGAAAGGGGGTGAAGACCATGGCCAAGAAAGCCAAGAAGACGAAGGAGAGTGCTCCGTGCTGCGGGCCGTCTGTAAGCACTGAGTGCTGCTGTATGGACGCAATGGTAACAGTCGACGCGAGGGGACAGATAGTTCTTCCCAAGGACCTGAGAAAGAAGGCCAAGATAAAGACGGGCGACAAATTCGCTGTGATAAGCTGCCTGTCTGAGGGCAAAGTATGCTGCATCTCTCTCATCAAGGCCGAGGACTTTACAGGGAGCATAAAGGTGGTGCTCAGTCCGATGATGAAAGCGATGCAGGAATAAGAAGCGAGGTGTGATCAGGATGAAGAAAGAAGAGATTAAGAAGACGGTGCGAGAAGGGTACGCCAAGGTTGCGAAGGAGAGCAGTTCTTGCTGCACCACGGCCAGCTCTTGCTGCGGTACCACCAGCGTGGCAGAGAATGTGAGCAAGAAGATAGGGTATTCGAACAAGGAATTCAAATCCGTGCCCGAGGGGGCAAATCTCGGTCTGGGCTGCGGAAATCCAGTAGCGCTTGCATCGCTAAAAGAGGGCGAAACCGTTCTTGATCTTGGTTCGGGTGCTGGATTCGACTGTTTCCTTGCCGCAAACAAAGTAGGACCGAACGGAAAGGTCATTGGCGTGGACATGACAGCAGAGATGGTTGAGAAGGCGAGAGAGAATGCACAGAAAGGTGACTATGAAAACGTAGAATTCCGGCTGGGAGAGATCGAGAACCTCCCCGCGGCTGACAACTCCGTCGATGTGATAATCTCAAACTGTGTCATAAACCTCTCACCGGACAAGGGAAAAGTCTTCAAAGAAGCGTTCCGAGTACTGAAGCCGAGTGGCAGACTCATGGTCTCCGATATCGTCCTTCTGAAAGAGCTCCCCGCTTTTGTGAAAGAATCGAGAGAGGCCTATGTTGGCTGCATTTCGGGGGCCATCATGAAGGACGAGTACCTGGATCAGATAAGAAACGCGGGCTTCGAGAAGATCAACATAGTAGAAGAGTCTGCCTTCGGTCTCGACTGCATAGTCAGTGGTTCAGTAATAGGTCCAGTTACCGAAAAGACGGATATCTCTCAAGGAAAGGCGAAGGAGATCGAGAATTCAATTGCCAGCATAAAGGTCGCGGGCAAGAAAGCGAAATGAGCTGAAGTGTGGTCAGGAGAGTACGGGTCCCCAATCCTTTAGCGTAGCGGTGGTTCACACTTCACCGGGAGGGAAAAATGGCAAGGAAGGTTGAGGTTTTCACAGCGGGATGCCCGTTGTGTGAAGAGACTGTTCAACTCGTAAACAAGATTGCCTGCCCGAGCTGCGATGTCACAGTCTACGACCTCAAAGAGAAAGGGCTCGAGAAAGCACGTGAGTATGGTGTGAGCTCGGTTCCTACAGTGGTGGTTGACGGAAAGATACTCGACTGCTGCAAAAGAGGTAAACCGACCGAAGAGGATCTGAGGGCAGCAGGGATCGGACAACCCGTCTAACATAGGCCATCAAGCTGGAAGAAGGCTTGCATATTCTACCCCCAACCTAGTATAATAGCGCAAACCTACTGGAGGGTGGCTATGCTCGGATTCAAGGGTAGTGCTCTGCCCGGTATCCCTTCATTTGTGACAGGCCTGGTGATCATCGCCGTAGTCTTCGTTGCTGCCTACATCCTGAGACGGATCCTTCGCAGGACAGTCAGGATTTTGAACATAGATCAAAGAATCCATTCCCTCCTGATCAACGTCCCATTCTATCTCGTAATCGCCATGGGTTTTCTCTCCGGCCTGTATGCGATGGGCATAAACGTGGGACCAATTCTCGCCACCCTCGGGCTCGGTGGGTTCGCTCTTGGCATGGCATTTAAAGACGTACTCAGCAACCTCATTTCAGGGGTCCTCATTCTCATCTACAGGCCGTTCGACACCGGGGATTTCGTATCCGTGGCCGGATTCGAAGGTGTGGTCAAGGAGATAAACCTGCGTTATACAGTCCTGGACAAAGATGAGGAGCTTATACTCATCCCCAACTCAAAAATCTACACCACCCCACTGAAGCTCGCAAAAGCTGAAAAGAAAGAGCGGGACTGAGTGCTGGGCACGAGCTCACAATAACCAAACAACAAATCACAAACAGATGACGGTTCAAGTCTGGAATTTGCGATTCCAGTATCTCTGCAAAATCAGCATTGACCCTGACCTGTAAATGTAACAGTTGGGGCGTATTGCAATACGCCCCTACACTTTTCTATCTTCGTGTCCGGGGGGTGGGGCTTTCGTAATTTGCAATCAGTAATTTGCGGAACTAGGGTGCGGTCTGTTCCATAGCTTCCAGGTAATTAAGGTCGAAATTCAACCGCTCCGCCTTTGGAAGGTAGTCAATGATCAACTTTCCGTCTATGTGGTTAACTTCATGTTGTATGACGCGTGCCAAATCCCCCTTCGCATCCAGTGTCAGACTGTCGCCATCGAGATCAAGTCCCTCCACCTTAAGTGAAGCCGCACGCGGTACCTCTACCTTCACACCGGGGATTGACAGGCAGCCTTCTTCATCCTTAACCTTTCCCCTGGGATTAAGAATCCGTGGATTTGCCAGTGCATAGTAGATGTCATCAACTTTCATCACTATCACTCTCTGAAGCACTCCTATCTGGGGGGCAGCCAGACCCTGCCCCATAGACTGTTCCATCACCTTGAACATGGTGTCCATCAACCTTCTGATTGAATCGTCGACTTCACACACTAAAGAACACTTCTGTGTGAGCACAGGGTCCGGGTATCTACGAATTTCGAGCATCACAAATAATCCTTACAGTCTGTGATCAGCAATTTACCACTTATGCGCACATGATACCAGGAAAACGACAGCGGGCAAGCTCTGTTTCTATCCCTTCTTTTCCTTGTCAGTCTTTACTTCTATCTTCAACTCCTCTAACTGCTCCTTAGCAACTTCCGAAGGAGCGTCTTCAAGGGGAGCGCTCCCCGTCAGAGTCTTCGGGAAAGCGATCACTTCCCTTATCGATTCTTTATCTGCCATAAGGGCAACAATTCTGTCAACTCCCGGAGCTATACCACCATGAGGAGGAGCGCCGTAGTCGAAGGCATTCAGCAAGAACCCGAACCTACTCTCCGCCTGCTCATGGCTCATTCCTACAATCTTCATCACCTTTTCCTGAATGTCTCTTCTGTGAATTCTTATGGACCCGGATGCAAGCTCAATGCCGTTACATACAAGATCATACACCTTCCCCGTTATCTTTCCAGGGTCACCATCGAGCGCCGATACATCTTTGGGCATAGAGAACATGTGGTGCGTGGCAACCCATCTCCCTTCTTCTTCGTTGTATTCAAAAAGAGGAAAGTCTGTAATCCAGCAGAACCGAAAAGCACGTTCACCTGGCAAGTATCCTTTCTTGCCAATTTCCGTCCGAACAGCTCCTAGTGCTGTAAGAGCAACGTTTTTCTCACCGGCAACAAAAAGAAGAAGATCTTTAGATTTGGCATAGACTGCCTCCATAATCTCCTTTTCAGAGGAACCTTTGAAGTATATGGAGAGAGGCCCTGAAAGGGAGCCCGTCTCCCCAACCTTCACCCATGCTATTCCTTTCGCACCAAAAGCCCTAGAGGTCTCACCCAGACCATCTATCTCTTTTCTGGAAAACTTTGATCCTCCATCGACCTTCAGGCACTCGATCCTTCCCCCAGACTCGGCAGTATCTGCGAACACTTTGAAATCAGACTTGCGAGCGATATCTGTCACATCCCTTATCTTCAGACCGAGCCGCAGGTCTGGCTTGTCTGTGCCGTACATTTCCATCGATTCCACGTAGGTGAGTCTCTTGAAGGGAGTGCCTAACTCCACACCAAGAGCTTCCTTGAAAGCGTGCGCAAACATTCCCTCAGCGAGCTTAAATACATCGTCTTCATCTACAAATGACATCTCAATATCTATCTGGGTGTGCTCCGGCTGCCTGTCACCCCGCATGTCTTCGTCCCTGAAACACCTTGCGAATTGGTAGTACCTGTCGAATCCCGCTATCATCAGAAGCTGTTTGTAAAGCTGGGGAGACTGAGCCAGGCAGTAAAACTTGCCGGGCTGGAGCCTGCTGGGCACAAGGAAGTCGCGTGCACCCTCAGGCGTGGAACGGGTGAGATAGGGAGTCTCCATCTCCACGAACCCGTTCTTGTCGAGATGTTCACGAATGGCCCTGTAAACTTTTGCCCTTAAGAGGAAGGCATCCTTCACTGGATTCCGCCTCATATCCATGAATCTGTACCTCAGCCTCAGTTCCTCAGTCGCCTTCACATCATCTTCGAGGACAAAAGGTGGAACTTTTGCCTCATTAAGAATCTCCAGATGTGAGGCGACCACTTCGATTTCACCAGTGGCAAGTTTTGCATTGACCATATCGGCAGGTCTTTCCCGAACCTTGCCTCTCACGGCAATAACGTATTCCGGCTTCAACTGGTGAGCAAGCTTGTGAAGGTCCTCGTTTTCAGGACTGAAAAAGGTCTGGGTCATACCGTATCTGTCTCTAATGTCTATAAAGATCAAGCCGCCATGATCTCTCCTTCTGTGCACCCACCCCATAAGGACCACTTTCTTGCCAGAGTCACTCTTGTTCAGTTCACCGCATGTATGCGTTCTCTTCATTTCTTGACTTCCTTTGAGATCTCTTCTGAGGACGACAATGAGACCTCTGTCTGCGCGCCGGTTTCTAATGTCTTGAGTTGTGCCTTCCCGTTTTTCAGTTCATCCTCGCCGATTATCAAAACCTTTCTTGCACCCATCTTGTCTGCCTGTCTCATCTGGGCCTTGAGACTTCTCCCCACAATGTCCATGTGGCAGGAGATGCCTTGAGCCCGTATGGAAGTTGCAAGCCTCATCCCCTCGACCTGAGCCTTCTCACCCAACACAGCAATGAACAGATCCACAGGGGGATAGCTTTTTGCTCCGACCTTTTCCTTCTCCATGGCAAGAAGAATTCTCTCCATGCCCGCGGCGAATCCAGCCGCCGGAGTGGGCTCGCCTCCAAGTTCCTCCACGAGCCGGTCGTATCTCCCGCCCCCACCGAGAGAATCCTGTCCGCCCAATACCGTTGAGACAGCTTCAAATACAGTTCTGGTGTAGTAGTCCAACCCTCTCACCAGCCTGGGATCGACAATGTACTCCATGCCAAGTAGAGAAAGATACTCCTTCACCGTATCAAAGTGCCGGGTGCAGTCTGAACACATGTGATCAACAGTCCTCGGCGCATTCTCTGTTTCTTTAATGCATTGCTCTTTCTTGCAGTCCAGTGACCGGAGAGGATTCGAATCAAACCTTCTCTGACAGTCCTTGCATAGTTTATCCAATCTGGGCCTCAGGTAGTCTCTGAGCATACTTGTATACTTCATTCTGTCATCAAAGCAGCCTATCGAATTGACCTTAAGTTCAACCTGTTTCAGTCCGAGGGTCTTCAAGGTCTCAAGCAGAATCTGTATCACTTCAACGTCCTGAGCCGGTCTGTCCGACCCTATCGCCTCTATGCCAAACTGACTGTGCTGTCTGTACCGGCCGGCCTGAGGCGATTCATACCTGTACATTCTGGAAATGTAGTACAGCTTTACATATGGAGATTTCTTTGCCATCCCGTGCTCGATATAGGCTCTGACCACAGAGGCCGTCCCTTCAGGAATAAGAGTCAGGCTCCTTTTGCCTGCATCCTGGAAAGTGTACATCTGCTTTTCGACTATGTCGGTTGTCACTCCTATCGACCTTGTGAAGAGCTCGGTCTCCTCAAATGTGGGAAAACGGATCTCCTTGTAGTTGAAACGGCGCATCGTCTCCCGGATGCACGCTTCCATGTGGTGCCAGTTCGGAATCTCTTCTGGTAGGATATCTCTGATACCCTTTGGACCCTTAATCAACTTCTCACCTTTCTGAATGTGATGTACACGATCAGACCTAGACCCAATCCCGCTGCATCAAAAAGAAAATCTCCCCATTCGCAAAATCTGTTAGGGATGAATAACTGATGAAGCTCATCCACTCCAGCAAAGCCAAAACCAAGAGCTAAAGTACCAAAATACCTGAATCTGACAAGCCTTCCCGAGACTGAAAACAGCCTGCCCAGGAGAACACCGAGTATGGCATACTCCGCGAGATGGGCCAGCTTGTCACCCCAGTCGAACGAGAGATACTCCACCTCAACCCCTGGCAGGGACGAGACGATGAGTATGACAAGAGCCCAACAAGCCGGGGGTCCCCAAAGGCCAAACCTCCCGGATGGACTCAATCCTCAAACTCCTTCTCCTCTTCACTGACCAGGGAAAACACCTCTTTCGCGCTTCGCGCCCCGAGAAGGTATGACCTGAAGGTCTCCTGATTCAAAATCCTGTAAAGCCGACATAGAATCCGCACATAGGTGTCGTCCACCTTCTTCGGAGCCGCAATCATGAAGAATATCTCGACGGGAATCCCATCAACAGCGTCGAACTCGACTCCGCCATGCCTTATTCCCAGGGAACAGCAGATTTGTCTCACATCCTCACTCCGGCAGCGAAAGACTGCAACACCTTTCCCCAGACCCGTGGACATCCGATTTTCTCTGTCCCTGGCAGATTCAAAAAGCGATTTTCCATCCAGACTATCGTCGTTGGATACCAACAAACCCACCAACTCCTGAATCGCCTCCTCCTTGGAACCAGCAGACATATTCAACTTAATCGACTTTTCACTCAACAGCTCAGCAATCACAGAATGCCTCACAGTATGGTCAGTTTACGAAGTTCGGCAATGGCAGATGCAGGATCAGGAGATCTAAACACAGCATCACCTGCAACTATGATGTCCACACCTGCTCTTGCCACAAGCTGGACAGTGCTTGGATTTATGCCTCCATCAACTTCCACTTTGACATCAAGGTTGCTATCGTCAATTGCCTTACGGAGAGTCTCTATTTTCTGCCCCACTGAGTCAATGAATCTCTGCCCCCCCATGCCCGGATAGACACTCATCACCAGAATGAGATCTATCTCACCAAGCAGGGTCAGAACACCTTCAACTTCAGTGTCAGGATTAAGGGCCACTCCTGCGAGGGCGCCGAGCCTTCGAATATCTCTTAGAACACTCACAGGCTCCTGGACAGCCTCCACATGTATGGATATGATATCTGCACCAGTTTGTATAAACTTCTCTATCTGTCTCTCGGGCTCGACTATCATTAGATGAACATCGAGAGGAAGGTCAGATATCCTGTTTGCAGCATCTACAATCAAGGGACCAAACGTGATGTTCTCAACGAACTGCCCATCCATCACGTCTATGTGCAGTAAATCGCAGCCTGCCCGCTCTACGACCGTTATCTGTTCGGTGAGATTGGAGAAATCTGCAGAAAGAATAGAAGGCGCAATTTCAACCAACTGCCTTCTCCTATTATTGACGTGTCAGTGGGCGGCTTCTTGCGATGGGCAGGCTACAGCCTGCCTGAGCTTATTGCAAAAATTATCTTATCGCCCCTTTTTACAGTCATCCCCGCCGGTGGGGACTGAAGTAGAATCATACCTTTCTGGGAATCACTAGTCTCCAATATCCTGACATCACCAATCTCAAGACCAAGGGCGAGTATCGAATCTCGAACAGAGTCAAACGTTTGGCCCAGAAAATCGGGCATAGCGAAAAAGGTTGCTTTTGCCCCACTTACAGTGAAGTCTACGGATGTCCCCCTGTAGACCACAGAATCAGGGGGAGGATTCGTGGAGACTATTCTCCCACCCCTGACCGTATCGGAGTAGGCCGTGTCTACTCTCCCTACCTTCAGTCCCATCCTTTCTATAAGACTCTTTGCCTGCACGATGCTTAGGTCAACTAGATGCGGTATAACAACTTTCTCTTGCCCCAGACTCGTAACCAGAGATACCAGTCCGCCCTCCTTTATCCTCTGGTTAGGCATCGGCTTTTGAGATATGACAAAGCCAAGAGGAACGATATCGTCATATCTCTGTTCATCAACATTGCATCTCAGCCCAGCATCATGCAAAACGGCCTTCGCCTCGGTCAGCGTCCTGCCCGTTACATCTGGCACATCAAGTTCCTTTCCAAAGCCGACAAGGCGCGGCATCACCATTTTGTCGACAATAACATATCCCACAACAAATGCCACGGCAACCAGAACAACCATAATCAGAAACCCTCTAATGAATCTTGTCATCATAACTATGCACTCATGTCAGATTTCGTTTAGATTCAGTTAAGAGCAGATCCTTCGACTACGTCGCTCGCAATATTCTCCTCGACAGGCTCGGGACAGGCACAGCAAGTAAACCCTTCGACAGCCTCGGGGTGCTCCCTTCGGCGCTGCCTCAGGACTAATTTCCCTAGACTTCGCCCCTCGATAGACTCCCTCCGACTTCGCGAAGGACAGGCGGGGCTACGCTCGGGATCGAGACTCTCTAAGCTTCGACTGCGTCTCAGCAAGAGAGACTAAGCAGGGTTAACTCCCTTCGATGACTCTCAGGACTCCCGCTTTCTAGAATTCGACATCCCAAGGATGTTCAATTTTCATCTCGCTTCCGAATTGACGATGATCTTGACTGTGGAACCTTTCCTCACCTTCGTACCAGACCTTGGATCCTGGCCTACCACAATTCCGAACTCATACTCAATGTTTGTGGTGTATCTTGTACTCACCTTTAGGCCCAGCCTCTCCAGTTTCGAGCGCGCCCTCCCGGGACTCGCCTTGAACACACTGGGTACAGTCACCAAGGACTCTCCACTGCTGATTTTGATATTCACAACCGTTCCCGCCGGAGCCCTTGTCCCTGCTGGCGGGTCTGTGGAGATAACGGCATCCTTGGATATTGACCCATGCATCTCACGACTGATTGTCCCCACAACAAGGTTGATGCTTTCCAGCTGGAGGCGCGCTTGACCCTGTGGAATCCCTTCAAGGTTTGGAATAATCACCTCAGGTCCTCCGGCCGATACTACTACTTTCACCAGAGCGCCTTTATCCAACTTGAAACCTGGAAGTGGATCCTGACTGACTATGGATCCTACGGGCACATTTGGGTCCTTCTTCTCCTCTAGCTCCATCATGAGAAAACCCTTGTTCTGAAGGACTAACCTTGCCTCCTCGACAGGCATATTCGCGACTGCGGGGACTTCAACTTTCCCCCCTCCTCCAAACGAGAAAGGAAGACCTCCAGACCTGGGCAATACGAGCAGGAAGACTGAGCATATGATTACTGAAACGATGAATGATGTCACAAGCGATATAGCGAATGCTTTCCCGGTATACATGTAGACCTCCTCTCAGAGTTACTTTCCTGCTTTTACCAACCTTGCAGCAAAAGCACCGTCAAGTCCCTGCTTGTGCGGAAGTGTGCGGTAGTAACCTTCCTCATCAACCAAGCTGCTAGCCACAAAACCCCCAGCATCCTCCAGCCGATAATCACCACGAAGTTCGAGGAATCTTGAGACAACCAATTCGTTTTCTTCCGGCTCGATTGTACAGGTAGAGTAGACTAAGATGCCTCCGGCTCGCACAGAATCAGCTGCGCTGAGCAGGAGAGCCAACTGGAGCCTGCTGAGGTTCACTATCTCCTTCTCGCTCATCCTCCACCTCAGGTCAGCCCTTCTCCGAAGGACCCCGAGGCCTGAACACGGAGCGTCAACAAGAATACGGTCGGCGCTTCTGGCTCCAAAGAACTGACCGTCAGCGACGACTCCCACGATGATATTTAAACCAAGCCTTCCAGCATTGTCAAGGACAAATTTGAGCCTGGAACGCCTTATATCAACAGCAATCACCAATCCTTCATCTTCCATCAGCTCCGCTATGTGGGTGGTCTTGCCTCCCGGGCCACTACACAGGTCGACTATTGTCTCACCAGGTCTCGGTTCGAGTATGTCTGAAACGAGAACTGAAGACTCATCCTGCACCTGGAATAGTCCTTTCCTGTAACCTTCGAGCGAAGCAAGGTCGTCTCTTATCACAATGGAAAGCGAAGAGCTCGAGAGCCTCCCAGGTTGTGAGCTGACATTCTCCTGTTGGAGCTTTTCGCTCAGTTCTTCTCGGGTAGTCTTCAACAGATTCGCCCTTATGGAGAGTGGAGGAATAGAGTTGTTGGCTTCACAAAGCCTTTGTGTCTCCTCGACCCCATATCTTTTGACCCATCTGTCTACTAACCATCGGGGATGGGAGTAGAAGGTGGAAATATGCTCTACTGGCTGGTGCTTCCCGTCGGGAAAGACAATGTCCGAACTGCGCTCTGCCATACTCCTCAACACTCCGTTGACCAGGGACGAGCATCCCTTTGACCCGAATTTCTTCGACTGCTTGACAGCCTCAGAAATGGCAGCATAATCGGGAATCCTGTCCAGGAAGAACACCTGATATGCGCCAAGTCTGAGTATGTTCCTTGTATAGGGATCCAACCTGGCCACCTCACCTTTTAGAAATTTGCTCAGAATATAGTCTATTCTCTTGCGCCACCTGATACATCCGAAGGTAAGTTCGGTTGCGAGCCGCCTATCTCTGGGATCCAGGTCTGAACCTTTCAAAATACCTTCAAGCGCAAGGTCTGCATAGCTGGATCTGACCTCCACTCTGTAGAGGGCTTCCAATGCGGCATCCCTGGATGTAAGCACATACTTCATGGCAATCGAGCTACAACTAGATATGACCCCTCTGACCTGTCTACTCCTCTCCACTCAACACAAAAACCTTTCTCTTCTAAAGATTCGCAAAGCTCTTCCGGGGAATAGAGAGAAAGTGTCTCATTCGAGAAAATATGGAACAGGCGCCTGTGAATTCTGGTCAATGGAGTCTCTCTTGTGGCCACTATGAGAGCGCATGCTTTGGGCCTCAGTATGCTCTTCAGTTTCTCGGCGGCGCTACGCAGGGGGAAGAAGTGCCAGCAGTATGCGGCGGTCACCATATCGTACGTGCCGGTCTCATCCCAGAAACTCTGCGCCACGTAGTCGAGGGAAGGGTGGCCGTGGAACTTCTTGGCATATTCAACCATGTAGGAAGAGGAATCGATAGCCTTTATGTTGCTGCGGGGGTTCTTCAAGGCTATCATCTTGGAGAGAACTCCCGCTCCACATCCGATATCGAGAAAATCCCTGCGACTCTTGTCCAGCTGACCAAGCTCCTTCAGAATGGCACCGAACGCATGCGCCCTCCACCTTCCCTGCGGAGGAAAAGCAAACGCCAGCTCATACAGATGCGGAGCACGATACTGCTTTGAAATAACCATAGATTACGAACAAATCACAATAACCAAACACCAAACTACACACTACTTACCCACGAAATTGAGAAATCCCACCCGGCCCTTCTCTTAACCTTCGAACTTCCCTCAGCCCTTCCCTGCACATTCGAAATTGCATCCGACCACATCCCCGATACCAATCCGAAAATCGAGAATAAAATCCCAATCTTGAGACAAATTGCAGTGACCAAACTCCAAATCACAAACAAATGACTGTCCAGGTTAGTCATTTGGGATTCGGGAGAGGAGCCGTAAATTCAAAGGGCTAAACAACTGTGTCCGGATTACCTTCTTCCGAATCTATCACCGGGCAGCGGTCTGAATCCATTTCTGAAATCAACCCAGGACATCTCCCGCTTTCCTTCAGGCTGTAAGGAGAGCAACCTGACGACACCATTCCCAGAGGCTACTTCTATGCCATTGTCTGTTCTCAGGATTTCGCCCGGCTCTTGCTCCACAACCTCCGTCAGAGCGTTCGCCCTGGCCAGTTTTATCAGTTTGTCTCTATAGTAACTATAGGCCCCTGGTCTGGGATAGAGTCCTCTCACGAGGTTCTTGATCTCGACTGCAGTCTTTGCCCATACCACATCACAGTCACTCTTCTTTATCCTTGGAGCCTTCGTCACCTTTGTCTCGTCCTGGGCAGTCCCCTCTACACTGCCTTGTTGAATGGCTTCGAGGACCCTGACCATCAGTTCTGAACCCAAATTGGAGAGGCGAACCGAAAGTTCGCCGGCCGTTTCGTCCTCCCGAATCTCAATAGAGTCTTGCATCATGATTTCACCCGCATCAAACCTCTCATTCATCTTGATGATAGAGACCCCGGTTATCTTCTCTCCCTTGATAATCGCCCAGTTAATGGGCGCGGCCCCTCTATAAAGCGGAAGAAGAGAGGGGTGTATGTTGAAGCACCCCTTTTGCGGCAGGCCCAGCAGTCTGGGACCCAGTTTGTGAGCATAGGCCACAACCACAATCGTATCCGGCTCATATTTTTCAATTGTTGAGACAAAAGAGTCGGAATTGGGGTCTTCGGGTTGCTCTATGTCCAAACCTGATTCCTGTGCGACTATCTTGACAGACGGCGGCTGCAATTTTCTTCCTCTCCCCTTTGGCCTATCTGGTTGAGTGACCATAGCCACAACCTGAGCCCCGGTTTTGAGTAGTCTCCTCAAAGGCTCCTCGGCGAACTCTGACGTGCCAAAGTACACCAGCCTCATCGCCCGGTGTCCTCCTCCATCCTCCTCACTCCCGTAATCGCACTCTTCTCCACCTCAACCTTCACCTTCTCGTCCACCTTCATTATGACCACACGATCCTTGAAGCCGACAATGCTCCCGTGTAACCCACCCGAGGTTACCACCCGATCACCCTTTTTTAACTGTGACATCATCTCCAAGTGTTTCTTCTGCTTCCTCTGTTGAGGAAATATGAGCAGAAAATAGAGAACCAAAAACATCAATATGAAGGGGAGAAGACCAATCAGTCCGGATGAACCGCCTGTCTGACCTCCCCCGGGGGCCATTGCATATGCAGTGCCTATCATTCTACTACCTCCTGTTCAATCTTGTAGTTGCTCAAGAACTCCTCCTTCCAATCCCAGAGCCTATCCTCCATCAAGGCTCTTCTCATTTGAGAAACAAGTTGGGTGAAATAATGGATGTTGTGCATGGTGGCGAGTCTGGGAGCCAGAATCTCCCCCGCGTTGAACAGGTGCCTGATGTAGGCGCGGGAGAAGTTCCTACAAGCATAGCAGTCACAATCTTCGTCTATCGGATTATGGTCACTCTTATACTCAGCGTTTTTCACTACCAGTTTCCCATTCCTGGTGAATACCGTTCCCGTCCTTCCGTTCCTGGTGGGGATGACGCAGTCGAACATGTCGACCCCTTTTACATAAGCCTCAACCAGGTCCTGAGGCAGGCCGACACCCATCAAGTACCTCGGCTTTTCTTTGGGTAGTTTTTCTACGGTAAGCTCTACCATCTCCATGGTCAGGACCTTTGGCTCTCCGACTGCCAGTCCCCCAATCGCGTAGCCGGAGAAATCAAGATCGACAAGCCTCTCTGCACACACCCTCCTCAGGTCCGGGTAGGTGCCCCCTTGCACAATCCCAAAAAGGGTGAAGCTCCCATTGTCAAGCGCCCTCGCTTTGCGCGCCCATTCAATTGTGAGTTCCATGGAGGAAGCGGCGTAGTCTTTTGTCGACGGATATGGAACTGGCTCATCCAACACCATACCAACATCCGGAGAGAGGCCGTCTTCTATTTCCATAACCTTTTCCGGGGTGAAGAGGTGAAAGGAACCGTCAAGATGGGATTGGAACCTCACGCCATCCTTGTTTATCTCTCTCAAATCTGCAAGGCTGAATACCTGAAATCCGCCACTGTCAACCAGAACTGGCTTTTGCCAGCTGATAAACTGGTGAATGCCACCGGCCTCCCTGATCAGCTCATGTCCTGGCCTCAGATAAAGGTGGTATACATTGCAGACGATCATTTGAACCCCTGCTTCTTGCAACTCCCTTGGTGACATTGTCTTGACTGTGCCCTGGGTTCCAACAGGCATGAACACAGGGGTCTCTACGATTCCGTGGGGAGTGCGAAGAATGCCTACCCTGGCATTGGTCTTCTCGTCCTCCTTGACAATCTCGAATGCAAACTTTTCTTCTTCCATGAGACCTGCTAACGTTACAAAATCAGTTCGTATTGAAAAAGAAGCCTTGCGGCAATCTGCATGGCCATACCACTGAACGCGGCTACAGTGAAATTGTCATCCACTGGAAGGGGCGCGGCTTCCGCAATCATTGCTACAAAAGCGCCGATCAGCACTATCCAGACTCCCAGGTATATGCCAGGTGCTAACCTGAGAAGAAATCCAACTGCGACTGAGACAGCAAGGAGAGCCAGACTCCCTTCAATGCTCTTGTTGTTAAAGAACCTCCTCGTTCCAAATCTCACACCGATTATGGTGGATGCTGCATCACCAAATGTGAGAAATAGAAGTGCACAAAGCGCAATAGACCTCTCCAGAAAGACGATACAGAACAAGGTAGACAGAAGGAAGTATGTTTCGCCTAGAATAAGACCTGACTTTTCCTTGAAGGCACCCCTGGACCTCTTACAAATCCATACCCAGGCCAGAGGGTTTGCCTTTCTGGCTATCTCCAATGCAGTCACCAGCCCAAGGAAAAACATCACTGCTGCGATGGAAAGTAGCTTGTCCGGCGAGAAGTAGTACAGGACGGGGAATATGAGCCCCACCACTATCCTGTATCCTTTTCTAACCGCAACAATCAATAGGAAGCTTCCTCCAACTCCTTCGCTTTTCTTCTTAGCTCGCGCATTTCCCTCATCGCTTCAGTGTTGGCAAGAGCACCTACCCCGATCAATGTCACAATCCCTGCAAGAAGAGTGAGCCAGTTCTGTGGATAGACGATATAAACAAGCCCTACGAAGAATACCATTGCTGTGATCAAGACCGCCAGTGAACGGGGCGCCACCTTCTGTATATAGAAGTGAAGGGCAATAGCAATAAGAAAAAGCTTGGGCGTAAGATAGAGCAGAACTGCTCCAGAGGTGGCCAGACCCTTTCCCCCTTTGAACAAGAGGAATATCGACCAGCAGTGACCCACAACAGCCGCCGATCCCACCAGTGCAACCCAGTAGCCGGAAAGCCCAAGCCACCTTTCAGAAACGATCATGGCAGCAACACCCTTGCCCGTGTCAAAGAGCCAGGTGAGCAGACCGGGAGTTGCTCCCACCTCTCTGAAAACGTTGGCAGCACCCGGGTTCTTTGTTCCCACTCTCCTTATGTCCACATTCTTGAGCAGTCTGGAGAAGACGACTGCAAATGGTACGGAACCGAGAAGGTAGCCCACAAAGGCTCCCACTACGATCTTCTGCCAACCCAGGAGTTCCATCTTCGCTGCACCCTACTTTATTAACATTGCATCGCCATACGAATAGAACCTGTATCCCTTGCCAATTGCCTCCATATAAGTACTCTTCAATCGCTCCAGGCCTGCAAATGCTGCGGCCAGCACAAACGTGGTGGATCTGGGTAGATGGAAGTTGGTAACCAGGGAGTCCACTATCCTGAACTGATAAGGCGGGTAGATGTAGAGCTGAGCTTCACCCGTTCCTGCCTTTACTTCCCCTGATGCCCCGGAGTCTTCAAGGGCTCTCGCCACAGACGTACCCACTGCGATAGTATGCCCTTTGGCAGAGTTTATCTTCTCTGCTGCCTCTTGTGATATCTCGTAGTACTCGCTCTCCATATCATGCTTTGAGACATCTTCCACTTTCATCGGTCTGAAAGTTCCTAGTCCAATATGAAGGGTTATGAAAACTACTTCGGCCTTGTCTCTTATCGAGGACAGAATTGCATTTGTGAAATGTAGACTGGCCGTGGGCGCAGCCACGGAGCCATCCTTCCGAGCGAAAATTGTCTGGTACCTTTCCCTGTCCATCTCCTCCGGTTCCCTTTCAATATAGGGCGGCAGAGGCACGCTACCAGCAGAATGCATCAGACTCTTCACATCACCACCGAACCTGAGGACTCTTTTGCCGGAGCTGAGCACTGAGCAGACTTCACACGCTCCATATCCATCGAAGATTATCCGCGTCCCCTCCTTCGCCTTTTTCCCTGGTTTTACGAGTGCCTCCCAGACATCTTTCTCACGCTCCCTTAAAAGGAGAACCTCAACTTTTCCTCCCGTTTCTTCGCGGGTTCCAAACAATCTGGCCGGAATAACCCTGGTTTCATTCAGAACGATCACGTCCCCGGGCTCTATGTAGTCAATGATGTGCTCAAAGACAGTGTGCGTAGTGATTCCTTTTTTTCTATCAAGAACCAGAAGCCTCGCCTGCCCCCTTTCCTTGGGAGGATACTGGGCAATGAAGCCCTCAGGAAGCGTATAGTCAAACTGGTCTATGTTCATTTCTTCTGCCTCTGTCCCAAAAGGGCGGCCGTAATCCATCATCATATGTGCAGTGGCCAAACCTCACTTGTTGTTTTCGCCGCCGTCACATTCAGATTGCTTCGTCGCTAACACTCCTCGCAATGACAAGCCGGCTATGTCATTGCGAGCCCTGCCTCTCCTGCCTGCCCGGGCCGTTTCACGGCCTCCCGAGCCGAGTCGAGGGGAGGGTATCCGAAGGGAGTGGAACGAAGGGCGTAGCAATCTGGGTCTTGGGAGAGTTCGGCAGTTTGTTCATTTTGTTTCTTTTGGCGTTACTATCTATGTTCCCATGATACAGCGTATTCAACACTCCCAGAACGTCGCGTGATTCATTTTCGAAAAAAGAGATTTAAGACGACGGTCAGAACAAATGACACAAGCAACATTGTTACAATGGGAAAGTAAATTGTGAAGTTCCGCCTATGGATGAATATGTCGCCCGGAACTCTCCAGGTGAAACCGAACCTGGCCGAGACCAGCATTAGGAGCCCCACCACGGCGAGAACGAGACCGCTCACGATGAAGAACTTGCCTATGGCTGTCAACGGATTGAAGATGGCCAACTCCCTTTTTCATAAGAAATCACACTAACGATCTTATTTCAGGAATTCTGCTCTCCCTCTGGACTTGATAGAAACGCCTTCACTATCTCGTCCGCCTCCTCAAAGTCATCGCCCCTCACCAACACCTCACCCCAGTTAGGCTTCATCATCATCCCTATGCTATCGTACATGGCCACTTGATGTGATTTAATGAGCGCATCTATCCCTTCATTTTCCAGAAGTGACTTTATCGTATTCGCCATAAACTCGTCCGGAGCTTTGTACACTACCTTGAGGTCGCTCTTACTTTCTCTCATCTCTGTCCCACTCTCAGAGAAGCCTCTTTTGCTCTCTTCTTGTTATCCCAAAATGCTTGTAAGCCAACTCCGTCGCTTCTCTGCCCCTGGATGTTCTCTTAAGATACCCTTGAAGAATCAAGAATGGCTCGAAAACCTCCTCTATCGTGTCCGGCTCTTCACCTACGGCTACCGAAACTGTACCCAAACCTACAGGTCCACCATCGAACTTCTCAATTATTGTCCTCAGAATTCTTTTGTCCATCTCATCAAAACCCATTTCATCGACATCCAGGGCCTCCAGGGATTCCATGGCTATTTTTAGGTCGATCTTTCCTCCACACTTCACCTGGGCGAAGTCTCTCACCCTCCTCAGAAGTCTGTTTGCCACCCTGGGAGTACCCCTTGATCTCTTCGCAATCTCAAGGGCTGCGGACTCTTCTATTTCAGTAGCGAGTATACTTGCTGAGCGAATTGCGATTTTGTGGAGATCATCCGGCGGATAGAAATCCAATCTGGAGACGACGCCGAACCTTGACCTGAGCGGCGAGGTAAGAAGTCCTGCTCGTGTTGTCGCGCCAATCATAGTAAAAGAATTCAGGGTCAGTCTGACGGAGCGTGCTCCAGCACCCTTGTCCAACATTATGTCAATATTAAAATCTTCCATCGCAGGATACAGATACTCTTCAACTGTCTTGTTCATTCTGTGAACTTCGTCTATGAACAGAACCTCCCTTGGCTGGAGCTTGGTAAGTATCCCGGCCAGGTCTGCGGGCCTCTCGAGAACAGGTCCCGTGATAGTTTTTATCTCCACCCCCAGTTCTCGCGCCACTATGTGCGCAAGAGTGGTTTTACCCAAACCTGGAGGTCCGTAGAACAATATGTGGTCGAGTGCATCTCCCCTCTGTTTTGCGGCCTCAATGAAAACCTTCAGGTTTTCTTTAAGCTTGTTCTGCCCCACGAATTCATCAAGGGTTCTGGGCCTCAGGGTTCTATCGAACTCCGCTTCGCCTACCATTTCTTGAGGGATAGTTATTCTTTCACTCATGAGAACCTCTTCAATGCTTCTCTCACCATCTCCTCAACAGGAATGTCACTCCCTCTTTCATTCAGCACTTTCTGAAGAGCATCCCGTCCTTCACTCTCCCTCAATCCGAGGGATTTCAGTGCTCTGAGCGCATCATTACAAGGCCCAAGCATCTCCTCAGCTTCCCTGCCCTCCTCTGCAAACTTGTCCTTCAGTTCAACTATTAACCTCTCCGCAGTCTTTCTGCCTATGCCCTTGATGCTTGATATGAACATCTTGTCACCGGAAAGAACCGCCTTCCTCAACTCGCCAGGCCTCGCGCCGGAAAGCACTGATATCGCCGTCCTACCACCTATCCCGGATACCGAGGTGAGCAACAGAAACAGGTTCTTTTCATCACTGCTGCCGAATCCAAAAAGCTCCATCCTGTCATCTTTGACTGAGAGGTGGGTGAAGAGTTTCGTGGTTGTCCCCAGTTCCCCAAGCGACTCATAGGTAGAAACCGGTATGCGCACACTGTAGCCCACACCCCTTATATCTATCACTGCGCTAGTGGGGTTCTTCTCGACCAGTTTACCCTCAAGATATGAAATCATAAGAAATCTCTCAGCAAGTTGCCGTCAGCTACCAATCGGTAAGGAAGATATACACTCCACGCCGTAATCACCTTCACCCGACTGTCTCCTGCGTATGAAGACAGCACAGAGCCACAGCCAGCGCGTCCGAGATATCGGTGGATTCTGGTAGATCTTCCACACCTAGCTGAGCCTTCACCATGTACCTCACCTGCTCCTTGGAGCTACTTCCTCTGCCCCCCACTGCACTTTTAATACGCCGCGGCGAGAACTCCACAACTTCTACACCAGAACTTTCCGCAGCAAGTAAGACCACACCCCTCGCGTGGCCCAGCAGTATGGTTGATTTGGCATTCTTGCCATAGAATACCGTTTCGCAAGCCAGGGTATCTGGCCTGTACTTCCTTATTATCTCCTGCAGTGAACTGTGGATGAACATAAGACGGGATGAAAGCGGGTCATTCTTTGAAGTGGCAAAACTCCCAAATCCCTTGACAAGGATGTTCTTTCCGTCGCTTTCTAGAACTCCATATCCAACGGATGTCAGGCCTGGATCAACACCAAGGACAGTCATGCTACGCTTCGCTTCCACCTACTATCTCTATTTCGAGACAGTCGAAACTTCCACCCCACTACCCGGCCAGGCTGACCATCACCTCCTCAGGAATGTCAAAGTTGGCGTAAACGTCCTGAACATCATCAAGTTCTTCTATTGCCTCAATCAGTCTTAGCATCTGCTCAGCCTTCTTGCCGGTCAATTTCACAGTACTCTGAGGAACCTTTGTCCTCTCTGCACTTGTGTATTCTATTTTCTTATTCTCGAGCGACTTTTTCACCTGCTCGAAATTTGTCAGATCTGTCACAATCTCATAGGTATTTGCGTCAGAGCCTACATCGTCGGCCCCCGCTTCCAGAGCAACAGACAGAAGAGTGTCCTCGTCAACTTTGGATTTGTCTATCATTATCACGCCTTTCAGCGAAAAGATCCATGAAACACACCCGGCAGAGCCCAGGCTGCCACCGTGCTTGCTGAAGGCTTTCCGCACGTCTGCTGTTGTTCTGTTCCTGTTATCGGTCATGCAGTCTACAAGCATCGCCGTTCCACCCGGCCCGTACCCCTCGTAGCTCACCTCCTCATAGGACACACCGGGAAGTTCGCCCGTCCCCCTTTTGATTGCCCTCTCCACATTCTGGGCTGGCATGTTGGCTGCCTTGGCCATGGCTATGGCTGTCCTCAGTCTGCGATTGCCTTCAGGATCTCCGCCACCTTCTCTGGCCGCAACCGTTATCTCCTTGATCAGTTTGCTGAATATTTTGCCGCGCTGCGCATCTGCCTTTCCTTTCTTCCTCTTTATTGTTGACCATTTGGAATGTCCGGACATTTATACCTCCTTGCGCCATCGACGCTGCACATCTAAAATATCAGATATTACGCGCAAGTTCAAGGGCATTTTGAAAGCCCTGGGGCAGGGCCATGCCTTGAGAATTCGCAGAAATCGGGCGTCCGTCAGTGTGTGGCCATCACCTCATCAGGTGGGGTTGCGACTGTAGTGTGACCACTGTCCCAGACAACGAAGATTCTTCCGTAGACTGTCATGCCCGGAGTCACCTGAGTTGCTCCAGAGATGAAGCCACCGAATTCAAGGTTAATCTGTTCACCAGGAAGGAGGTTATTCTCAACGGGACTATTGGGAGAAGGATCAAGCTCCATGCTTCCAAGGTCCTTCTCCTCATCATCAAAAACCGTGTATATGGTGGCACTGACAGCTTTCACATTCTTGACTATGGCCTTGCCGCTATTTGTAACCTTTATTTTGAAGACTGTGTGGAATGAGGGGCCCTCCTTCGGAATGACTGGCATCAGATTAAGCCAGTAGTATCCAGATGGTTCAATTGATAAATCGACCTGCGTCTCGGTCTTCATCTCTTTTTTCGAGCAGCCCAGTGCCAGTATGCTGACAGTAAGCAGAGCAGAGAGCAGATATCTCATTTCTCCTGCTCCTTTTCCTTCGCTGTCTCGCTGATTATTCGCTCGGCGATCTCCCTGGGTACTTCCTCATAATGGCTGAACGTCTGGGAAAATGTCCCTCTACCCTGAGTCATGGACCTCAACTGAGAAGAATACCTGTACATCTCGGCTTGAGGAACCGCAGCCTTTATCTTCTGTAGTGTGCCCTCGGATTCCATACCCTGTATCTTGCCCCTCCTTGAGTTCAAATCCCCCATAACGTCTCCCATGTACTCCTCAGGGATGACCACCTCAACAGCAGATATCGGCTCAAGCAGGTAAGAATCGGCAGTTTCCTGTCCTTTCTTAAAAGCGAGTGAGCCCGCAATCTTGAAGGCAATGTCAGATGAGTCAACCGAGTGGTAGGATCCATCATACGCAGTGGCCTTTAGATCAACGGTAGGATAACCTGCTATCACTCCTTTCTGCATCGCTCCCCTTATCCCCTTCTCAACCGATGGGATGTATTTCGATGGGATTGATCCACCCACAACGCCATTGACAAACTCGAAGCCTGATCCACGCTTGAGCGGTTCGAACCTAACCCACACATCACCATATTGGCCTCTGCCGCCTGACTGCTTTTTGTACTTGCCTTGAACTTCAACCTTCCTGCGGACCGTTTCCCTGTAGGGAATCCTTGGCTTTACCAGTTCCATATCCACCCCGAACTTTCTCCTCAGTCTGCTCACAACAACCTCGAGGTGGAGTTCCCCCAATCCATATATCAATGTCTGTTTCAGTTCGGCGTCATACTTCACAGAGAAAGTGGGATCTTCCTCAGCAATCCTGGCCAAGCCCGAAGACACCCTGTCTTCATCTCCCTTAGTTCTGGGAACAATCGCTATTGAGGCAGCGGGCCTGGGGAAATCTATGCCTTCCAGCACAATTGGATTTCCTTTATCAGCCAGAGTATCCCCGGTCCGGGTGTTCTTCAGTTTAACTAAGGCACCGATGTTCCCTGCCTTTATCTCCTTCACCTCTATTCGTTCCTTCCCTTTGAAAAGGAAAATCTGACTGATCTTCTCAGCGGAGCCCTTGGTGGAGTTGATTACCTCCCTGCCGGATGAAAGCACACCGGAGTACACTCTCACCAGATTCAGCTCACCGACATGCGGCTCCACCAGGGTCTTGAAAACGAGTGCTGAGAGTGGTGCATCCGGACTGTTCTCCCTGGTTGCACTCTTATCCTTACCAGTGATCGGCGGCCTATCTTTGGGTGATGGTAGATACTTTGATATTCCATCCAGAAGTCGATCAACTCCAGCCCTAGAGAAAGCATCTCCGCAGAGGACAGGAAACAGCTTGCCGCTTGTAACCCCTGCCTTTAGACCCGTTATTACCTCTTCGCGCGAGAGCCCTTTATCGAGGTATTTCTCTGTCAGACTGTCTTCAGTTTCTGCGACCGACTCAACCATCTTCTCCTTGAAGCTCTCAAAAGATTCTTTCATGTCATCTGGAATTTCCGACTCGGTCATCTTCCCATTCTCGTAGGTTATCGCCTTTTCCTCAATTAGATCGACCACTCCCTTGAAGGAAGAACCTGATCCAATAGGTATCTGGAGTGGAAGTACACTCGTCCCGAACCTTTCGATAATCTTCTCCAGGATTTCGCGGAAGTTCACATTCTCCTTTGTCATTTTGTTCACAAAAAGAATCCGGGGCAGGTTCATCTTGTCCGCTTCCTGCCATGCCATTTCTGTCCCCACTTCGAGCCCTGATGCCACATCTATGACTATTATGCAGGAATCTGCCACCCGCATGCCGGCTATCCTCTCGCCCATGAAGTCGGCATAACCAGGCGTGTCAATGAGATTAAGGAATTTGTCCTTCCAGTTGAAATGGGCAAGTGAAAGATTTATTGAACACTTTCTGTCAATCTCGTCCTGATCATAATCCATTATGGAATTACCTGCATCCACCTTGCCCAGTCTAGTTGTGGCTTTGGCGTCGTAGAGCATCGCCTCAGCAAGAGTCGTCTTCCCGGAGCCGCCGTGTGAGGCCAGGCATATGTTCCTTATCTTCTCAATATTGTAGTCCTTCAAGTCCCAAAACCTCCTTCATTTCTGTATTTTTGCACTCGCGTCGCGAATTGTTTATGTTAGCCAACGAGCCCCCGTATGTCAAGACCAATAACAGAGCTATCAGCTCTGACTGGAAACACGAAATTCCCCACCACACCGCACGACCACGCCCGAAATTACGAAATTGCGAAATTCCTCTCCACCCCTCGCCCGGGCAGAACGAGCAGGGCAATTTCGAAGGTGTGGGGAAGGGCGGATAGGAATTTCATAATTTCGAAGGGGCGGAGAAAGGGAGCTGGGAATTTCGTAGGTTGGATCCGCGGACAGCCCCCAGTTTTACATGTAACAGCGAAGGATAAATAGACACATCACAAGAAAGATTTTGGAAC
>SOJN01000079.1 GCA_004376575.1 candidate division TA06 bacterium
GTCTACCTGACATTTCGTATTTGCGAAACACTGACATTATTGTATTGCGGCGACACGCAAGAAAAAAGAAGTCTCGTGTCTGGCCCTTCTTCAGCCTTCCGGGCAAACTCAAGGGGACTCGGGATGACAGGAATACAAGAGTGCGGCCTAAACAAAGTACGAGGTACGAATTGCGAGGGACAAAGGAGGAACAAGGCGATTTTAGTTCTACCATCTCCGATTTTGATCTTCAGTCTGAAATAAAGGGCTCCACCGGCAGCGAGAAGTAGACAATAACTGCAAGCCACATTACCATCAGGACCAGAGAATAGGTGAGAGGAACCCATATAAGGTATAATAGCGAGATCGCAACTACTAAAGCGCCGCTAATCTTCGATCCCATGCTGGTATTCTTCCATGCCCACTCAAACGCGTTCTTGTAAAGATTGTAGCCACACAGAGAACATCGTCTCTGTTGGGGTCTATTCCTTGCCTGGCACTGAGAACAAATGTTTGTTTTTTTCTTCTGCTCAATGGCAAACATCCGCCTCATCAGTTCTTCCTTTTCCGCCAGCCTATCCCTGTATCCGGACTCCTGTCCGGGAAACATCTCGGCTGCAATATGGTATTCTTGTGCCGCTTGCAGATATCTATCATATCGTTCAAACACTCTGGCCAGACCCATGTGGCCTACAACATTGCCAGGATTCTTCTTTACCGTCCTGGTAAACTTGGCCACCTCAGCCACTTCTTTCTTTCTCTTCCACGTCCGCCTTATGACCTCGTTCCTTATCATGAGGAAGATGGCTAAAGGAACCAGAACGACACCGATGAATCCAACTGCAAGCATAATCAGAACAGTGCTTGGTGCCAGGAGAACCATGAGGAGAACCCAGATTCCCGCAAACACGAGAAGAAAATGGGGCAGCTCCATCTTAAGTCCACCCTCAGCAACCCTGCCCACGCTCAGGAACACCAAGGTTGCCACTCCTGCCAGAAACAATAAGCCGTATATGCCGTAGACAATCATTTAAGAGACAATCAATAGAAGAAGCCTCTTGCCGGCGAAACATAGACTACATGAGGCTTCCCCTTGATGCCTGCCATCTTCGCTGCTGTATCGATAGCATCTTGAAGTGTGCCTATCTCATCGACAAGCCCGAGCATCTTCGCTTTTCTTCCTGTATACACCTTCCCCTGCGCCATCTCATACACCTTACTCTTGTCAAGACCCCTGCCTTCAGAAACCTTGGCAACGAAGTCGTCATAGAAGTGGTCAATATGCTCCTGAAAAAGCCGTCTCTCCTCCTCTGTGAACCTCCTCGCAGGGGAGAAGGCATCTGAATGCTCAGCACTCTTGATCGTTTCAGGGTTTATCCCCAGTTTCTCGTATGTCCCCGCCAGCACGGCCTTCCCGCCAAAGACACCAATTGAACCGGTGATAGTGGTTGGATCGGCAATAATCTTGTTTGCACCGCATGAGATATAATAGCCTCCAGAGGCTGCCAGGTCCGACATTGACACCACAATTGGTTTTCCACTCTTCTTGACCTTCTCAACCTCTCTCCATATGAGATCAGAAGCGAGACCATCTCCTCCAGGGCTGTCTACTCTGAGGACTATTGCCTTCACCGACCCGTCGCCCCTCAGTCTTCTCAACTGCCGAACGATTGTTTCAGAACCCATATATTGTGAACCGAAAAGGAAGTCGGTGTGGCTTCGACCCGTGACAATCTCCCCTGACGCCAGGAGTACTGCCACTTTCGGAGGCTTTGTCC
This sequence comes from candidate division TA06 bacterium, assembly GCA_004376575.1. Lineage (NCBI taxonomy): Bacteria > candidate division TA06 bacterium. The sequence goes on from SOJN01000079.1 coordinate 1,758, forward strand.
AGGAGTAGCTCCGATAGATTCTTCTCCGCATGCCTGCTGTCTTGACCCTATCGGGATTATCTTCCTTCTTTCCCAGGAGTTCCGCAACTACCAGCTTGGCATCATCATAATATCCAATGTGGTCGATGAGGCCAAACCTCTTCGCCTGCTCAGGCCACATTGCGGCCCGGTCGAGAATCTCTTCCATCTTGTCTGTTGATATCTTTCGCGCAGTGGCGATCTTCTCAGTGATCTCCACAAACATACCGTCAACCAGGTCCTGGACCTGTTCTCTTGCCTCCTCAGAGAGTTCCTCCCGGGTGAGCGGTTCAACAGCAGACTTATACTTCCCTGCCCTGATCATATCTGCTTCCACACCTATTTTGTCCAGAAATCCTTTGAGCATCATAACCTGAGCGTAAGGACCTTTCACGATAATCTGGCTGCTCGGGCAGGCAACCACTCTGTCCGCAGCAGAAGCAAGATATACTGCCAGGTCCATACCTCCCTCTTCAAGATAAGCAACCACCTTCTTGCCTGCGGACCTGAGGTCTTCGATTTCTCTTCTCAGTTCGTAGGTGGTCCCCATCCCAGCGGAGAAGCTCTTTATGTTCAGAAGCACGGCCTTAACCGTTCTGTCTTCCCTTGCTTTCCTCAGCTGTGCACGGATTCTCTGAAGGCTTTTTGCAGAGCCCCCGAAGAGGCTGAATCCAGGTGGCGCGTCCTCAATCCTACCCTCTATTCTGACCTCCGCGATCCCACCACCCCTGGCAAGTATTGTCCTGTTTCTGTCCAGAGAAAACGCGACATGCGCGCCGTTCTCTTTCAAGCCATTCGCCGTATCAACGGTTCTCACATATCCCACGCTGGAGTTAAGGAAGTTAATGGATAGGCCAGTCCTAAAAGTCATATCTCTGTCAATTGTTCCTTTGAGCACCACTCCGTCCAGAGGCTCCACCTCCGCTCCGAACTCATAGTGAGACCCTTCCATGTCTTCGCCTTCCTTCCCACTCCACTGACCGAACAGGGTAACCCTGTCTGTCATCGGCCTTAAGCCCAGCCCCACCCTGTAATTCCTATCATAGGTGACAGCACCTATTCCAGGCCTGTTCACATTGTTTGCAACCGCACCCAGCGATATGTACTTGATCGGTCTGATGAGAACACCAAGATCAATCGCGAAATACCTTCCCGGCACCAGGTTCATCCATCTTCCCCTCATGCCAAACGAAGTGGAACTGCCCACCTTCAAACTTGTACAATAAGAAAACGCGCTCCTTTCCTGACCCTTACTCCAGTAGCTGTATCCGAATCCCATTATAGGAGTGGCTGCCGCTATACCGAATCTTCTCAAAGTGTCTATATCCTGTGTATAAAGCAGTGCCAGGTTTGGCGCCCTTCCGGCAGCAAGGCCCGCTGGATTGGCGAATACTGCAAGAGCATCGTCAGAAGTTGCCACCGATGTCACTGTGTAATCCTGAGACAAAACCGAACCAGCAGACAGAAGCACGACTAGACACAACACCAGCCTCATGTGCCACCTCCTTTATGTACAACATGGCGCTCCTGTCCCGCATTGTGCGGGACAGCTGCGCTACCCATGTAATGTAGGTTTTGGTGGAGGGACTGTCAAGTAGTTTCCACGACCTCACTAGAGGCTTCTGAATTGAGCACTGCTGGCAGCCTCGTTCCGAATCTTGTGAGTATGACGGCACCCAATCCAGTCGTCCAGGCTACCCAGATCGCGATCTTCCCCAGTACGCCAACCCCAATACCAGCTGGAATCAAGACGAGGCCCAGGAGACCGGCAAGCAGCGAAAGGACGTAGATGAGAAGGACACCCATTGCAGACGCGGCTACAGGATGAACCTTGTGGCTCTTGAATCTGCTGAAGAAAAGGTTCCCCACCAGAAGTGAGATACCGGCAAGGCCGAAGAAGAACGCTACGATGAGCGCAACAATTGCGAAGGGTATCAAGATAATTCCTACCACACTGACAGCAAGAAGGACGATACTCGGGACAATCAGAACTTCCCCAAGGAGCCCGGTCAGAAAGCATCTCCAGAAGCTTTTGGTTGTAGCAGTCTCCAGCCTGTCCGTGGGTTTCGCCAGGAATGTCACTACCAGAACCACTATAACCAGAACGGCCAAGAAGCGACCCAGTTTTGCCAGGAAAGCAAACCCCGGGGAAGACCTGAAACAACCGATGCCGCCGGTAGCGCTCCAGGGGAAACCTGAACCCCAAGATCCGAAACCTACTGAGACCGATTCACCCTTGACCACTGCATCGTCATGCCGTTGGATACTCCCGAAGACGCTGACTACATCTCCTTTCACAACGGCCGTGGAATCCAGAATCAGAGCCCCACCGATACACACTGCATCACCCTCTACCGTGCCGCTGATCCTGAGTGTTCCTCCTATACATACCACATCACCCTTTGCCATGCCCTTCATTGTGATGCTGCCGCCTATGGAGACGACGTCACCGTCTATTATCTCATTCTCTTTGACAAGGATGCTTTCACCCATTCTCACCAGGTCTTCAGAGCGGACCACCATCTCGGAACCTGTCTCCTCGGTGTCCGGACCCGCCTTGACCGAGGCGATGTCATGCCCCTGGCTGTGGGATCCGAACAGGCTCACTGCCGTGAGCAGGACAAATAGAGTTGAAAACACCGCGATTCTAAATTTTCGCGCGCGCATAGCCGACCTCCCTCGTCGTGTACCAAATACCAAAAGCGGCCATAAGACCGACTGCGACTGCAAGAACAGCAATGCCAGAAACCGGTACATAGCTTGTAGCCTTAACAAGCGCGGTTAGCACCAATCCGACAGGCTTCAGCAGGTTCAGAGCTGCATGCAACCCATGACCCAGCGCCTCAAAGAGGGAAGGTATACCAGCAAGACCCTTTGCGGTTGGAGTTATGGATTTGAGCGCTGCCTCTCTGACCAAGAAACCGAGCAGAACAATCCAAGCACCGACAATGCCGGAGGTTGCCCAGCCAAGAACACCGGTCCAGACTGGCTTCCTTTCAAATCCCAGAGCGGTGAGTACAGCCTGTTCAATACCTCTCGGTGGCCTTTTGACGGGCATCTTGGAAAAGAGCGTGTTAAGACTCCTGAGCCAGTCCAGTTCTCTGCGGCAAAGAGGGCAGCTCTCCATGTGCTTCTCGAAGAGTACCCCTTCTTCACCAGTAAGCTCCCCATCCTCATACGCATCGATCTTATCACAAAGTCGTTCCAACTCGAGACCTCCTACAACACCGCCATTCGAATCAGGATGAACTCTGCTGCCACAAACGCTGCTCCTCCAACCATGGCCACCGCGAAACTCCGAATTTTGTTAAGCATCTCGACCTCCTTTTCCTTTCTCATCTTCAAATACGGAAAACAGAGGCCAAATGTTTCAAAAAAGCCGATCTTCTCCCAAAAAATCCATGCTCTCACCTTCTTACAGCCAAAAACCTCTGGAACCACAGATTAACACACCCTCCTTCGCCCTTCGTGGCTTCGGAGGGCAAGGATTATCACAAGATTATTCTCTGGTCAGGGTTCGGCCATGAGGATGTGGTTCAAATCTGTGTAAATCTCGTGTAATCTCGTGGTTCCACGTTTTCTTTTCGATCTTCTACTTTCGATTTTCGGTAGTAGGGGCAGGGTCTCCCTCCCCAACCAGACGGGCGCGGAAACCCTCCTTCGCCCAAACTTCGCCCTCCTTGACTACGTCTGGCCACGGGCTTCGTGGCTTCGGAGGACACGCCGCGCCCCTACAACAAACGCTTACGCCAAACAAATTGTCATTGCGAGGAGTCGTGAGCCTGTCGAACGACGACGAAGCAATCTCGCAAATACAGATGTCATTCTGAGCCGGAGGCGAAGAATCTGCTTGTGGAATGTCGTTCCGCAAATGCGCCTTCACGCAAACCAAAAAGCAGACTCTTCGCCCTTTGATGGGCTCAGAGTGACAAAGTTCCAGGTAGGGGCGTACTGCAATACGCCACTACTGCAAACCCACCAAAACAGGAACATCAAGACGGGCGCCGAAACGACGCCCCTACAACTGCCTACCATAGATGCCCATTGAAAACCACGCCCAATTGTCGCATAATATGTGAGAAATAGACCCACAGCAAAGGGTGCGTGTATGAATCACTCTGTCAGACATATCGCCTTGCTTCTTCTTGCGGTAGGACTCGTGATCATGTCAGGGCAAACCCTCAATGCTGAGGAACTGTACAATCTAGAAATACTGTTCAAGAAGACCTACAACGACTTGGAACCAGATAGCATAGTCATCTTTGGAGAGGCGATTTGTGGTGCCGGAGACGTCAACGGCGACGGTTACGATGACATTGCTGCAGCAGGCTGGGAGTACAATCCCCCTTTGGGCTGGCGGTGCATGACCTTCGTTTTTCTTGGTGGCAGCCCGATGGATACAATTCCTGACTTCATTCTCAAGGATACCTATTGGGGTGGTTCTCCTTGGGCGAGACTTGCCGGCGGTGACGTGAATGGTGACAGTTTCTCCGATATTGTAGTAGGCCTTCCTTACGGGCCTGGAAACATTGACATATACTTTGGCGGTAATCCCATGGACACAATTGTCGACCTTGTGCTCTGGGAGCCGCCTACCGGGTCAGATTTTGCGTCCGATGTTTCCACAGGTGATGTGAACGGGGATGGGTACTGTGATGTAGTAGCTTCCGACTACTACAAAGATAGCGGTAAAGGTGCTGCATACGTTTTCTACGGGGGGCCACTGCTCGATAATCTCCCCGATATCACGCTAAGGGGCCATGGGGCAGAGGGGTTTGGCATGACTGTGGGAAGCGGTGGCGATGTGAATAGTGATGGATACGATGAGATAGTGGTTGGTGCGTGGGTAAACAGTGAGAAATACTTCGAAGGAGGGAGGGTATACGTCTACTATGGTGGTGATCCGATGGACACAACCTATGACGCAGCTATGTATGGGGAGGGTGTTGGACAGCATCTCGGATGGGATGGAGTAAGCATCGCCGAGAACACGTACACCCACGATTTTGTCATTGCCGGAACTCAATTCTGGCCTCGAGGATTTCCTTTTTGGAGTCCCGGCAAGGTGTATGTTCTTTTCGGCGGAGACCCTATGGATAGCATTCCGGATGTCTGGATGCACGGCCAGACAGATACGAGTTCCCTTGGACCAACCTCAGGGGCTGGAGACATAGATGGGGACGGTGTACACGATGTCATTGCTGGAGCGCATGCTGAGTCCGGTCGCCTAGGGGCTGTCTATGTCTGGCTAGCTGGCATTGGCATGGACACTATACCAGATGCTTGGATCAAGGGGGACAGCGCCTTTGCGGAGCCCGGTTGGAGGGTTGCATCTGCTGGTGACGTTGATGGAGATGGAAAAGACGAAGTGATGCTTTCCAACTACGCAGCAAGCACTCCCAGGCATACAGTCTGGGTATGCAAGTATACCGGAACGGGCATTGATGAAGAGCATGTCCTGAAATCGCCTGTTCAACCTTCTCAACGCATTAGTTGTATCCCCAATCCATTCCGCCACTCCACAACCATTAGAATTTCACCACAGAGATACACAGAGGGAACACAAGATCCAGATGTTTTGCTGGCAATACATGATGCGACGGGCAGGCTTATTCGAAGGCTTGAAATTGAGAACAACAGCAGCGCAGTGACATGGGATGGAAAGGACATGAACGGTAAGGACGTAGGGAGTGGTGTGTATTTTGCAAAGGTCAATTCAGCACACCAAGTCCCACCCGAGAAGCTGCTGCTTATCAGGTAACTAATCCCACCACACACAACCTTATGTGCTCGGCGCACCAGTGTTCTGTCATGCGCGCAACAAGTTGCGCTACTCCAGAGGGGTTTGGAGTAGCCGAGCTTGCTCGGCGCGCCAGTGCTCTGTCTGCGCGCAACCCTTCGACAAGCTCAGGGCATGCGAAGCAATCTGGCACAAGCCCGGATTGCGTGGCCGTATTTCGTTTTCTATCTTCTATTTTGGAATCAGGGTTTCAGGGTGGATTTCAGGATTTCCCGGCCCCTTCTTATCCATGTTTTCACTGTCCCCATGGGTACGTCCAGAACTTCTGATATTTCTTGATACGACAGACCCTCTTTGTATCTTAGCAATATGGCGGCTCTCAGGTTCTCCGGTAGAGTCTGAATCGCCTCTTCAATCCGAATCCTTGTCCCTTTTCTCTCGAATCTCTCCCCCGGCCCCGCCGCAGGCTCTACTATTTCTACATCTTCCATGGATACTGTCTCATACTTCTTTTGACGGAAGAAATCCATGCAGCAATTAGAGGCTATTCTGATAACCCAGGAACGGAAGGGGTAATCGGGGTTAAACCTGTGAAGTGACCTGAACGCCTTTATGAATGTCTCCTGCGTCAGGTCAGCCGCGTCATCTTCATTGCCCACTATTCCAAGAATCAGGTTGTACACTCTGAGCTTGTGGAGCGACATGAGCTTTCTGTAAGCCCTCTGGCTCCCTTCCAGCACACTCCTTATGAGAGCGGCCTCGTCGGAAGGCAACTATCAACTCTCCCTTGTAGATTCAGCCCATCTAATCCGTCCTGGCCAACGGGCTGACAGTCCAACCCTCACCCATCTGCCGGACAACAAAGGACGCCCCATCCTCTGTCCTGACTCTGAATGTTCTTGTTCTCTCTCCTGTGCTTATGTCTTCCTCCACTGCCTGTTCACATATGTGGACAATCATCTTCTCCTTGCCGTCCACCAGTATGCTTGAAGGCTTCTCGTCTCCCTTTGACCCGGAGTAGAATTTCACGTTCGTCGTCTGAGCCATACTACGCCTCTACGGAAGCTGTGGGTACTTGTAGTAAGCAGCGCAAGTGCCCTCAGAGGAAACCATGCACGCGCCTTTCGGCTCTACAGGCGTGCACTCTTTGCCAAACAGTTTGCACTGAAGAGGAGTTTTAACCCCCCTCAGTATTTGGCCACATATACAGCCCGGGAATTCCTTTGTTCTTTCTACTTCTACTTCTATGTTCGATTCAGCGTCGAAGGCTGAGAACTTTTCTCCTATGGAAAGGCCGCTCTGCGATACGACTCCGATCCCGCGCCACTCCGCGTCCTTTGTCCCAAACACTCCCTCCATTACAGAAATGGCCTTTGTATTCCCATCTTCTGCCACCACCCTGCTATACTGGTTTTCCACAGACGCGCGCTCCTCTTTCACCTGTTTTGCCAGCATGTATATAGCCTGAAGGATATCGGTCGGCTCAAACCCTGCTACCACACAAGGAACTCTGTACTCTGTGGCCAGAGGCTCATAGCTCCGTGAACCTATTATGGCGCTCACATGCCCAGGACAGATGAATCCACTGACGTTCAGTTCTGGACTATCAACAAGCATTTTCATGGCATTCGGGATCGTCTTATGTCCGCACAGTACGAAAAAATTGTCAAGACCTTCGCGCTGTGCTGCAAGAATCGTGGCAGCCACGGTTGGAGCTGTGGTCTCAAAGCCTATTCCTAGAAAAACGACCTTCCTGTCTCGATTTTCTCTTGCGATGCTGAGCGAGTCCAGGGCTGAGTAAACTATCCTTATATCACCGCCCTGTGATTTCTCCCTGGCCAGGGAAGAGCTCGACCCTGGAACCCGGAACATGTCTCCGAAGGTGACAATGATTGATTGATGGAGCCGTGAGATCGCCATTGCCCTGTCCAGATAGGAGTTGGGGGTGACACAGACGGGACAACCGGGTCCAGAAAGCAACTTCACATTTTCAGGCAGGATGTTTCTTATGCCGTATCTAGCAGCAGACATTGTGTGCGTCCCACATACCTCCATGAACGTGAGACGTTTGCCATCCGCAATCTTGACTATTTTTCTGGCCAGCCCGCGGACAGCTTCTTTGTCCCTGAATTCATCCACATATATCAATTCATTCTCCCATCGACTCTGAAATCTCCCGCAGGAGCTGCAGAGTTTCCTCAGCTTCCTTCTCATCCAGCTTCTCTATTGCAAATCCTGCATGGAGTATCACATAGTCTCCGATCTTGACGCCCTCAATAATAGAGAGGTCCACTTCCCTCTTCAGGCCACCTATCTCACCTTCTGCTTTGCTGCCCTCTATCTTTGTAATCTTAGCTGGTATGCCCAGGCACATTCTTTGCCTCTTACAGATTCGAGTTGGTCACCGCCACCTGCCCCAAAGAGATACCCCCATCATTGGTTGGCACCTGATGATGAACATAAACCTTGAAACCTTCATCTGTCAACATGGGATAGACCTTTGAGAGGAGAAACATATTCTGAAAGACGCCCCCGCTCAAAGCAACCCTGTCCAGTTTCCACGAGCCTCTTATTCTCCAGCACAAATCAAGCACTATCTCAGCCATTGTATTATGAAAAATGTCCGAAATCTTCTCAACTGGGACACCTTTAATATAATCATCAACTATCGCCCTTATCGTCGGTGCGGTATCGACTATCCATCCGTTCTCCTTACCTGAGATCTCATAGGAGTAGGAACCTTCATTCGACTCAGCAGCCGCCATCTCCAGTTCCACTGCAGCCTGGCCCTCGTAGTTTATCGAGTCCCTTATGCCAAGGATTGATGAGACAGCGTCAAAGAGCCTTCCGGCACTGGAGACGAGTGGTGAATTGAACCCCTTTTTTATCATGTCTACGAGCATCTCAATTCTTTTCAAGTCCTGCCTCTGGAAGAGATCAATTCCAAGGTCGAACATATCATCCCCGTAAGCTCCATACAGGTGTGAGACCGCCATCCTGTAAGGCTCCGCTATTGCTGAATCGCCTCCAGGCATCGGCACATAATCGAGATGGCCGACCCTTTTGTAACCCTTGTAGTCTGCTACCATGAACTCGCATCCCCATATGTTACCGTCCTCGCCATAACCTGTCCCGTCGAGGGCCACACCTATCACTTCTCCTTCAATCCCGTTTTCAGCCATGACCGCTGCAATGTGAGCGTGATGGTGCTGAATGCCAAACATTGAAAGCCCATCCAGACCTTTAGCGTATTTCGTGGACAGATAGTCAGGATGAAGATCGTAGGCTATCACCTGGGGGTTGACAGAGAAAAGGTTCGAGTAGTGTTCTATCCCCTGGGTGAAGCTTTCAAAGGTCTCCACATTTTTCAAATCGCCGATGTGGTGGCTTACGAAGGCATGCTGGTCTCTTGCCACACAGAAGGTGTTTTTCAGTTCCGCGCCGCAGGACAGGATGTGTTTCTTGACCTCGAAGGGGAGAGTTATCGGGTTGGGGCTGTATCCCCTGCTCCTTCTTATGATGAACTCGCTTCCGTTCAATTCCCTTGTCACACTATCATCACACCTTGTCTCTATCTCCCTGTTGTGGAGTAGAAAATGGTCCGCTATTGTCTTGAGCCTCTGTCTGGCTTCCGGGTTGTCATACGATATGGGCTCATCCGACAGATTCCCGCTCGTCATCACCAGAACTAACCCCGATTCCTTGAGAAGGAGGTGATGAAGCGGCGTGTAAGGAAGCATGAAGCCCAGATACTTCTGCCCCGGAGCGGCGTCCGCCGCTATCTTTGAATCCTTCCGCCTCCTCAAAAGGACTATCGGTCTCGCTGGTGACTCCAGAAGTCTCCTTTCAAATTCGCTCACATAGCAGTCTTCCTGTATTGCTTGTATGTTAGCGGCCATAAGGGCGAACGGCTTGTCCTCTCTGTATTTCCTCCCCCTCAACCTCTCCACAGCTCCGCTGTTCAAAGCATCGCAGGCGAAATGAAACCCTCCCAGCCCCTTCACAGCGACTATCTCCCCCTCCCTCAAACGCTGAACCGCTGCGCGTATCGCCTTCTCTCCCTTCAGGCTCCTTGAACTCCCTGCGCCATCTTCCAGAAAGACCTGCGGCCCACACATATGGCACGCGTTGGGCTGAGCATGGAATCTTCTCTTTTCTGGGTTTTCATATTCCCGGGCACAGTCCTGGCACATCATGAATTCGCTCATGGTCGTCTTTTCTCTATCGTATGGGATGTCCTTAACTATGGTGAACCTTGGGCCGCAGTTGGTGCAGTTTATGAACGGGTAGCGAAACCTTCTATCCTTCTCATCAAGAAGCTCACCAAGACAATCGCTGCAAGTGGCAATGTCTGGTGACACCAGAGAAGTCTTTTCCTTCTCTTCCTTGCTCATATCTATCTTGAATTCCCCGTAGCCCGCCGGATTGAGTGATCTCACCTCAATCGTCTGTATGGAAGCGCGGGGGGGGAGTCTTCCTTCAAGCCCATCAATGAACTTTGAAAGCTCTCCCGCATCGCCTTCTATGTCTATCGTCACGCCCCTACTGTCATTCCGAACGAACCCTTTCAAGTGGTGTTCCTTCGCAAGCCGATATACAGCCGGCCTGAAGCCCACACCCTGGACAATACCGGTTATCTCCACAATCCTTCTTTCTTTTTCCTTGAGGGATTCTTTCATTATTGTCCTTACTTGAACTCTTTCACCCGGAGCTTCAGCCACTCAACCCATTTGTCCATTCCCTCGTCAGATCTGGCTGAAACTTCGAAAACTTTGGAATTTGCAGCAACGTTATTTATGTGTCCCCGCAACTTAACAATGTCAAAATCCAGATGGGGAAGAAGGTCTATCTTATTGACGAGAACCGCGTGCGCCATACTGAACATAGCCGGATATTTTATCGGCTTATCCTCTCCCTCTGTCACACTCACCACAACCACCTTTATGTGCTCGCCCAGATTGTATCCTGAAGGGCATATAAGATTACCAATATTCTCTATGAAGAGCACATCCAGCTTCTTAAGATCAAAAGTCGGCAAGGCCCTCTTTACCCACTGAGCTTCCAGGTGGCACGCGCCACCAAAAGTGTCTGTGTCTATCTGAACCACACTTGCATTGTGCTCTGACAACCTTTCCGCATCGCGTGTCGTGGCCACATCACCGGCAATCACCCCCACATTCACCTCTGGCATGAGCGCCTCTATCGTCTTCTCCAGTATTGTAGTTTTTCCAGAACCGGGCGATGACATCATGTTCACTCCAAAGATCCCGTTTTCTGAAAGCAGGGCGTTTATCTCCCGGGCTATTAATTCGTTCGCTGCAAGCACTTCCTCGAGAACTTTTATCTCCATTCTCTATTCCTCCACATCAATGGATTCGACTAACAATTCACGTCCAGCGGTTATCTCGATGTTGAAGGATGAACAGGATGGGCAAAGAAATACAGGTTCTCCTATTTCGAACTCTTTTCCGCACTGCTTGCACCTCCCCCTCACAGGAACCTCCACTATATCAAGACTGGCAGACTCAAGTGGCGTATCCTTCTTCAGAAACTCGAAATAGAACTGCAAGCAATCCGGAACAGCCGTCGACATCTTTCCAACTTTCAGTCTCACGTTGGAGACTCTTGAGTCTGCTCCCACCTCCTCGAGTTTATCGCAAACCACTTTTACTATGTTCTCTACTATCGAGAGTTCGTGCACCTAGCAAATCCTTGGAAGCTGGTCATCGACCAGCAAATCAAGTATTCTCCTGCTTCCTATTTCGGTTCTGGCCATGACCAAAGAGGCCGGTTCCTTCACGATTTCTCCAACCACCTCTGCCTTTTCGCCAAGAGGATGCTTTCTCATCGCCTTCAGCACCTTCTCCTTGTCCGCGCTCCCACAAACCACCACCACCTTGCCTTCGTTGGCAACGTAGAGTGAATCCATGCCCAGAATCTCACACAACGCCTTCACCTCTTCCCTCACAGGTATCTTCTCCTCGTCGACCAGAACACCAAACCCCATGCCAGAGGCAAGCTCGTTCAATATTGTTGCGAGACCGCCCCTCGTAGCGTCCCTCATGAACTTTATGTCCGCTCCAGAAGACAATATACCAGAAATCAATGTGTTCAGTGATGCGCAATCGCTCTCTATCGAAGCCTCAAAGCCAAACCGCTCTCTGCTCATTAAAACAGCCATCCCGTGATCTCCAACCGTACCATTTATCAATATGGAGTCTCCGGGCTTCACCCTCTCTCTCCGAAGATCTATACCAGAGGAGACGACTCCAACACCTGAGGTGTTCAAAAAGACCCCGTCTCCACTCCCTTTTTCCACCACCTTGGTGTCCCCTGCCACAATCGCCACTCCAGCCTCTTCTGCGGCCTTCTTCATGGAATTGACTATTCTTTTGAGAGACTCAATCTCATATCCTTCTTCAATGATGAATCCGCACGTGATGAACAGAGGCTTTGCTCCCATGACACAAAGGTCATTCACAGTCCCGCACACTGCAAGCTTTCCCAGGTCTCCCCCACTGAAGAATATGGGCCTCACCACATACGAGTCTGTTGTGAAGGCAACTTTTTGGCCTTCAAGATCGAGCAGTGCTGCGTCAGTCAAGGTTGAAAGCCAGGGGTTGTCAAACGAACCCACAAAGACCTGATCCACCAGATCCTTCGTCAGCTTGCCGCCACTCCCGTGCCCCAAGAGTATCTCAGGACTTCCCATATTCGGCCGCGATTCTCCTTGCAGTCTCAATGGCATCAGTTTTTGTTTGCACCTTCCCCTCATCCCTCTCATTTTCAACCTCTTTGAGGATCTTACCGAAGATTGGGCCCGGGGTGAGTCCGAGAATTCCAATCAGATCTTTGCCCGTAATCAGTGGGGGAGGAACTACTTCTTCTTTTCTCTCCGTGTAGAAGTGGAGAATCCCGTCAATTGTCGTAGAAAGTGGCTGTGAAGACTTCTCCGGACCCACCGAGGCAAGCGAGTCTGCCCACGCAAGAACCAGGACCCCGATTGCTTCATCCCCGAGTTGTCTGAAGAACTTCCTTATCGCCCTCTCTGTTACCTCATCCTGACCTGCAAGTAAGTGGGGCCACATGTGATTCTTGATGAGGACAAAGAGCGTCTTTGCTTCCTTCTTGCTCATTCGAAGGCCTTTCAGGGCAAACTCCTCAATCTTCTCTGCACCGGTTCTGTCGTGTCCATAGAAGTGAAGCCTCTGGTCCTCGCCCGGCTGGAGCGTTTCCGGCTTTGCGATGTCGTGCAAAAGACCGGCCATCTTCAGAAGAGCGCTTTTGTTGGGAAGAGAGTAAAGGTACTCATTTACGATGCCCGTGAACGGGGCGAAAGGGGTCGAGCTCAGGTGATTGACCACATTCTCCATCTCCTGGTACGTTCTCAAGGAATGATCAAAGACATCGAGAGGATGAAGTTTGTTTTGAGCAACCCCTTTTGTCGGTTCCAGCTGCGGGAAAACAGTGCACAGGACTGAAGCTTCCGCCATCAGCGACAGAGAACCGTATGAGTTAACCTGTGAAAAGATGAGCATGACTTCATAAGAAATTCTCTCCGCGGCAACTCCCTTGAGAAGTACCCGTTCTCTTGTCGCGGCTTTGAGAGTCGTCTTCTCAATCTCGAAGCCGAGTTCTGCAGCAAATCTGAATGCTCTGAGGACACGGAGTGGATCCTCCCTGAATGAGTTCTTTGACGTAGCTCTCAAGACCTTCTTTCCCAGGTCGGAGAGACCCCCGAACGGATCTATCACTACACCTTCGCCTTCGAGAAGTTCTCTCAAATCTACTGCCACAGAGTTGATGGTGAAGTCTCTTCTCTCGAGGTCTGGCAAAAGACATCCTTTGGGAAAGCCTGTAAAATCATAAGTGTAGTCTCCAGCTACAACTCTCGACTCATCCAGCTCTGCATCGAGAGGGATGAAACGACCTTTGACTTTGGAGGCGAACTTCCTGGCAACTCCAACAGCGTCACCTTCCACAGCCAGGTCAATATCATTGTATTCTCTCTTCAGAAAGAAGTCTCTTATTGGTCCTCCCACGAGGTAGACTCTTTTCTTTTCTGCTGCTTCGAGAACAGCTCCCATGGGAAGTGATTCTAGTTTTTGAGCAAGGGATTTGATGTTCATGCTCTTGTCAGTATGTCCGGGCCTGACTTTGTAATCGCCACACAGTGCTCAAAGTGGGCGGAGAGCTTCCCATCAGCAGTGAGTGCGGTCCATCCATCTTCAAGTATCTTCACTTCCGATGTGCCCTGATTGACCATTGGCTCTATGCAGAGAACCATGCCCTCAACAAGCCGCGGTCCGCGGTGAGGCTTCCCGAAGTTTGGTATCTGAGGTTCTTCGTGAAGCTCCCTCCCTATGCCGTGACCAACAAACTGCCTGACCACAGAGAACGAATTTGCCTCAGCATGATTCTGTATAGCGTGAGATATATCGAGGAGTCTGTTCCCCACCTTCGCCTGCTCCAGACCTTTGAAGAGAGCTTCTTCTGTAACTCTCATGAGTTTCTCCGCTTCGGTGTCTATCGAACCTACCGAGCCGGTTAGGGCTGCATCACCATGGAAACCGTTTAGCTTGACTCCTATGTCAAAGGAAACTATGTCTCCTTCTTTGAGCTTCCTGTCGTCGGGTATGCCGTGTATGATGCCATCGTTTACCGACGCGCAGAGGGCGGCGGGATAGCCCCTATACCCGAGGAATGCTGGATAACCGCCCCGTTCTCTTATGTGAGCTTCCGCGACAGCATCCAGTTCCTTTGTCGTTATCCCTGACTTGCATGATTCCTTGAGTATCTGCAGCGTTTCAGCAACTATGCGGCAGGCCTTTCTTATCTCTTCAACCTCTTCTTTGCTCTTCAGTTCAATCACTGTTACTATCCTTCAGTTTTCGAACAGACTCTTCAGCATGAAATGAGCTCCGAACAAAAGCATCAGAGGCGACGTGTCCAAACCCCAGTCCGTATCCAAACTCCTCAAACTCCTCAAACTCCTCGGGGGTGTAGTACTTCTTCACACGAAGGCTTTTCCCGGGAGGCCTCAAATACTGGCCCACGGTCAAGACTGACACACCGCACGTCCTCAAGTCTATCATCACATCCTTCACCTGCCTTGCCGTTTCTCCCAGGCCGACCATCAGTCCGCTCTTGGCCACAATTGAGGAGTCGAGTTCACCTATCTGACCAAGAAGCTCGAGAGACCGAGAGTAGCTGGCCTTGTTTCTGACTGATGAGTAGAGTTGGGGCACAGTTTCTACATTGTGGTTTACGACATCGGGCTTTGCCCGTATAACTTTCCGTAGCGGTTCTTTCTCTCCGTTGAAGTCGGGCACCAGAACCTCTACAGTGGATTCAGGAAGCGCAGAACGAACACTTTTTATCACGTTTACAAAATGGGAAGCGCCCCCATCATCAAGGTCATCTCTGGAAACAGAGGTCAGGACCACGTGTTTCAGATTAAGATGCGATGCGACCTGCGCAACCCTTTCTGGTTCGTCTTCGTCCAATGGAACTGGCTTACCGTGCTTCACTCCGCAGAAAGAACAGTTTCGTGTGCAGACATCCCCCATTACCAGGAATGTCGCAGTCCCCTTACCAAAGCATTCGCCTACATTGGGGCACTTGGCCTCCTCGCAGACTGTGTGCAGGCCATGGCTCCTCAGCAGTGACTTCATTGCCGAAAGCGAGGCCTTGTCCGGCCTCTTCCTCTTTATCCACTCCGGTATCTTCATTCCTGACATAACAGCTTTACAATATAGCACCAGCCCCACGGAAAATCAAACGAAATAGGCAGAAAAGCGACGCCAGGCGGAGTCTGGCGTCAGCCGAACAATCTCCCAAAAGCAGATTCTTCGTTTCACTCCCCGTGTGTCTCGCTTCGCGAGAAACGGGGCAGGCAGGATGACAATTGATTTCTTGTCAGTATTCGTCATTGAGACAGAGCCTGTCCTTCGAGACCATCTAGACTCCTCGATTTTCGATCTTCCATTTTCGATTTTCGTGTTTCGAGTGTATGAGTCCGGGGGACAGGCACGCACTTTTGAACTTTTCAGAAATTGGGAACTCCAAACTACTAACAGCAAAAGCAGATTCTTCGTTTCACTCAGAATGACAATTCGTTTCTTGTCAGTATTCGTCATAGAGACACAGCCTGTACTTCGAG